>NZ_JBIVQA010000017.1:0-80665 GCF_044754985.1 Sphingomonas sp. NPDC092440
CCGCCCGCCAACGAAAGGAAAACCCGATCCCGAATACGGCTGATCACCGCATAGCTCAAACCGCCAGCATAGGGAATTTTAAGCGCCCACATCTGCGGAAAGTTCGGGGCCCTTTGACAAGCAGTTCGAGGAGCGCGGTCGAAAAAGGCGGTAATTTGGTGAATCCCTTTTCCGTACCAGCGGCCGAGATGACGAACTCGCTGCCGGCAAACATCTGGAAGAGCATCATCGCATAAACCGCGACCAGGGTGAACGTGATGATGAGTTGTTGAAGTTTCGACAGATCGATCGACCCGCGATTGCTCGCCTCATCCCCCTCGATCAAATCGATCAGTCGGGCTTTGAAGTTCGACGGACGATAGACGAGCCGGCCACAGACTCCGAGCGGCTCTTCATTCGGTCGATTGATGACCGGCGCGATTGGCTGGTCGGGACCGACGGACTTGAGGGAAAGCAGACCTGGCGTGGCGACGGCGGTAAAGTAGCTGAGCCCCATGACCGCAAGAAGATTGGGATCCAGTTCGACGAGCAGCGCAGTGCCTGATGTGGCACCGCCGAACCCCCAGGAACGGCATATCGCAACAGCGATGACGGCGGACAGGATCAGCCAACTCCAGAGAGCCATTTGCAGTCTGGAGAGACTGTAACGGTTGCTGCCCGCTGTCAGGATGGCCAACGGATCATCGCGCATCGACAATCCCAATCCGGCGGTCAGTGCGGCAAGCCCACCAAGCGTGCTGGCGAGGACAAGCTGCCGCGCTGTCGGATCCCAGTGCGCGAAGACCTTCGGAGCGGAGAAACGCAGGAGCGCAGGCAGGAGGACGAGCCCGACCAAGAGCGCGAAGGCAGCAAAGCCATAGGCATATCCGGCTCCGCCTTGAGGGCGCCGGGCAATACGGGTGCCGCGCGCCATCTCACTTCGGCTTCGGCTTGGAGTCGTCCGCCTTTGGTGGCGTTGGCGGCGGCCCGCCGAGCACAACCGGGGCAGCGGGTGCAGCGACAGCAGGAGCAGGAGCGGGAGCGGGAGCGGGAGCGGCAGGAGCAGCCGGCGCGTCGGCGGCCGCAACAGGAGCTGCGGCCGGTGCGGCTGCGGGACCCGCCGCCTTCGCGGTGACCTTGAGCTGAATATCTGGCGAGGCCACACCGTTCCGATCAACAAAGTGGATCGAATAATCGCCGGCTGGGGCAGCATCTGCAGCCTTGAGCTTTGAGGAGGTTGGGTCAAAGCTTACTAGGGTCGGCAGACCCTCTGCGGCATGGGGTCCAGTCCCTCCGAGCTTCATCGTGACAGCGTCGCCGCCTGCGGTAAGTGCGATCGGGTTCGGCGACACGGTCACGGGCTGCAGGACACTAATGATCGTGCGGCATTGGGAGATGGTGGTCAGTCCGCCTTCGACCGACAGATCGGGAACTCGGTTCAGGGCTACCTTAAGCGCCAGCGCATGACGTATCAGGCGTTCCTTCAACTCCGCCTTTTGGGTCTCGCCGTCCTTTGTTCGGACGCTCTGCAGTTTGTCAAATGCGCCGCTGATGGTCGACCTCGCATTGGCGATTTGGGTGGTCCAGTCGGCACCTTGCGTGAACACGCTGCTGAAGATTGCGCCGGACTGGAAGATTGCTGCGACATCCGGCGTGCGCTGCTGTGCCTGGAAATTGACGATGTCCATCGTCCCGGAGACACCGGCAAGCACCCGCTCCCCGACGAGCGTATCGTTTGCGCTGTCCGCGTTAAATCGGCGCAGTTCCCGCAATGATACCCGCGCAGCCTTGACAGCGTCGTGGGTGTTCTCGAGCGTCGCCTGCATGTCGAGAATGCTGGTCGTCAGCGGAAGCGCCTCGATCTCGGTGATGTCCTGCTCAAGCGTGGCGATCGCACTCTCGACATCGGCTTCAAGGTTGGGAAATCTGGCAATGTCGAACCGCACGCCGTCGACATCGCCATGTGCGCGCAACGCCGCTGCGCGAATGCACTCGAGATTGGTGACGCCTGCACGGTAGACTTGGGAGATCGCGACCGGGTTGACGTTTTGGTTTGCGATGAAGCCAACAGCCGCACCAGTCAGAAATTTGCCGATATCGCGTGCTGGCTTCGTCTGGGTTGAGGCAACGATGCCGGCCCCTGTCACGCCGGCGATAACGACTACGCGTGTCGCAGCGTCATAGGCCTCGAGTGTTCGGGCATGAGACAGAAGTTTGCTGCGCGCGGTCTGCAGATTCTCCATCGCCTCACTATATTTCGCAGGATTGTTGCTTGCGTTGGGGTTGATGATCGCTCCGTTGTGCCGATCGGGCAGATCAACGGTCACACAGGCTGTTGTGGTCATCAGCAGGCTAAGACAGGCCAAAACCAGGACGCGACGTCGCGCACCGCTATTTGTCATGACGCTTCCCCCAAAGCAGACCAGTGCGTGAGCATCTTACAATCGAATTTGAAGTCGTCCAACTAATCTCTGCAGCAGCCACCCAATAATCTGGATCCGAAAATACATCCAAAATGGTTGAAATGTTGAACGGCGATGCCAACACGCTTTGGCTTCGATTCGGCACAATCTTCGTGCGGCTTCTGTATAACTTTACATCTCATATCGCTCAACGGAGAATGAGAGACATGAAAAAATCTGGACGTTTTCTGTTTAGGAGATAGGCTGAAGCGCCCCCAGCCGCGTGATCCAAGCTGGCGAGCGGAATTCCGCCGAGGTGCGCTTGGCAACAGCGCGGTCGTCGATCACTTGCACGGCGTGGCCGCACAAGAAGCTCAGCGAGGTGAACATACGATAGCCGCCGATCGACCGAGATTTTTCCTCAGCTGTAACCGGACGCTCAAATCACAACCGCGCCTGTGATTTTGCTGCCGTCCCCAAGTTGGCGATACGACCGGCTAGAGGGAAGTGCAGCGACGCCGTGACAATCGAATGCCGCGCCTTGATTGGCTTACGATCCACCCCACTCTTTCGTCTCCGCCGGGCTGCTTCACCGGCAGATCAGTTCCCGGCGATGACCACGGGGGCTTCGTGAATCGGATCGTAATAGAGCGCACCGTTCTTGTACCCAATCCGCTTCAGCGCGACGAAAGCCACCAGCGGTTCATGCGCTTCTCGGCCGTCAACCGCTCGAAGATTGCTACCGACGCCAATAGTGCCGCAGCCTCTACCGTCACCGCCCTCCTTGCAGTCAAATCCGGCCCGATCCCGCTCGCGGCTCAAAACTTCGTACTTGAACTGCGCGACACGTCTGACTTCCGTCACGACGTAGCGAGCCCCTTCCGTTGGGTCGGGCTCCAAACTGCCGAGCACGGGATGCCGGATTTCCGAGAAGAGATTGGCCTCGCGCTCATCCTTTTTCTTGGCTCCGTCCCAAGCTTGGAGCGTAACGAGAAAGTCGCTGCGATCCGGGATACGGAACACCTCGGTGCCCTTGGTCGCGAGCGTGGTCGATCCGCTTTTTCCGATATCGGCACCGACCTTCGCGTTGAAAGCGCTTGTTAGAGTTGCCGTCGCCTGGAGTAAACGTGCATCGTTGATCAGGACGGAAACATCGGCCGCCGCACCGCGCACTGGTGTAATACGATCGGCGATCATGTTGGAAATGAGATCGGCGCGACCGACGCCATCTGCCGTCCAGACCCTATAAACTGAGCCCGGCCTTGGTTGATCTCCGGCGAGCCAGAGCGTCAAACCGGGCTGGGAAATACGGGCCGGAGGCGCCAGCGCCACGTGCGGCGCCGGTCGGAACCAGATCCAAAACCCGACCACGACGACAACGCATGTTGCGGCTATTTCCGCAAGCGTTCGCTTCTGCATGGATACCCCCTCAATAAGGCGGGAACCTATCATGGTTCGCGCAGTCTTTGCGGCTGGAAGCGCGATGTCCGCTAACACTGCTTAGCCGTTACGCAGCTACCGGCCAGCCA
Organism: Sphingomonas sp. NPDC092440; assembly: GCF_044754985.1. Taxonomy (NCBI): domain Bacteria; kingdom Pseudomonadati; phylum Pseudomonadota; class Alphaproteobacteria; order Sphingomonadales; family Sphingomonadaceae; genus Sphingomonas; species Sphingomonas sp. NPDC092440. Next base: position 3,911 of record NZ_JBIVQA010000017.1, read on the forward strand.
TTCCTGTTGCCTACCGGAGTTTGCTCTATTCTGGAACGTCCGATATTCGGCTGATAGCCTACTTTCGACGCTGGCCGGGAATGACGACAATCTCCCCAAGGCCCGTCGACATAGCGGAGGTCAGATGCGACCGCTGCGCGGCATGTGAAGGCGCATCTGCTGCATCGCAGCGGAGCAGTCACAGCTTGCCGAGGGCCTTGACGAGCCCGATCAGTGCGCTGGCGATATGGCGCTCAACCTCATCGACTGTGATGTCGAAGCGCGACGCGACCGCGCGGTAATCAAGGCCGTCCTGCTGATGCGCGGCAAGGATCGAGCGCGACGGCTCGGGCAAAGCCTCGCACGCATCGCGATAACGCGCTGCGAGCTCCGGAGCCATTTCGCCGACATTGGACAAGGCGATCCGAATCCAAGCGCGAACCCAATAACCATCAGCCCTGTGCTCGACGATGCGCTCGTCCCCGTCGACCCGCAGGAAATCGACCTTGTCCCATCGATCGCGCGCGACCGCGATTGCGGGATGAGGCGCATCGCTCCATACCGAAAGCCACGCCGAAATACGAGCCGCTAGCCGGTAACTGGTTTGTTGCGGGTCGCGCCGTAGGCCAAAATTCGGACGGTCGTTGAATAGGTCGAGCGCCGCGGCGAGGAGCTCACGGGCTTCACGATCGGTTGCCATGACAGGTCTCCGGTTCACCGGTGCCAATTCACCGGCCGACCATGCCCCACCCCCTCCCCCTTTTTGCGAATATCGACAGGTCACCAAGGCAAGAGTTGGTCGGTCCGGGCAAACGCTCCTGCACCATGAGACGCACGGGGCATGCGCGGTGCCCGCGTAGTTGCCGCATGGGGAAGTAACAGCATGACGCCGTGACACGATGACGGCGAAAATGACGGCGCCTGACTCGGCCGACGCCGTCGTGGTAACAATGCGGTTACAATTGCGCTCGTGCCTTCATCAGGCGGCGCGTGCGAAGAGCTTGCGTGCCTTGCCTTCGATGTCGAGGCGGACGTCCTGATTGGGTTTGCTGCGCGCATGGGCGGTAATGCCTTGGACGAAATCAAACAGGCTCGTCGGCGGATGGCCTTCTTCGTCCAGCACTTGGCGAATGATTCGGACGGTATCGCTCTTCGAAAAACCGTTCTTGCGCAAGAAGCTCTCGCGATCCTCGTCGTTCCGCGCGACGATGCGGGCACGTGCGGAATTGATGCCTTCAACAAAGCTTCTCGCGGAGGATTCCGCGAACGTTTCGAGCGCCGGGGCGGCTTCATAGGCAAAGCGATTGGCCGCGAATTTCGAATGGCGGATCGAGATCTCCTCGAAATTTTCGACGCCCCATAGGCAACGGTTGGCGCACACCGCGCGGAGGTAAAATGTCGCAATTCCCAATGTTTTCGACCCGACTTCCGAATTCCACGTATAGAACCCACGGAAATAGAGATCGGGATCGCCGTTCGGCAGTTTCCCGACCTCGATCGGATGCGTGTCGTCGACCAAAAATACGAACACGTCTCTGTCGGACGCATAAAGCGTCGTCGTGTCGCGCGTGACATCGACATAAGGATTATAGTGCATCGACCGCCAGTCGAGCACGCCGGGCACCTTCCAACGCGTATCGCTGACGCCGTTGCCGGCGATCTTCATCACCGCGGCGACCAGTTCATGATCCCAGATCCGCCCGTAGTCGGGCCCGGTAACCGCGCGCAGTTCGGCACGGCCATCGCCGGTCTTGAGCAATTTCACCTGCTCCCCGCGATGATTGAGGAGACCGTGCTGGAGGTTTATGCCGGCGAGCGCGGCGGGCAATGTCCGCAGATAGGAAGCAGGCGCGCCAACAAGCGTCGACAATTGACGGAACGACCAGTTGGTCGGCGCGAGCGGCTCTTCCTCATCGGGAATGATGAAGGTCAGGCGCTCGGCATCATCCATCTTCGCCTCGACCCGTATCTCCTTGCTTTCGACGACACGGGTCGTGGCTGTCTCGGCGCGCTGCCGCACGCTCGCATAGAGATCATCGAGCGCCAGGAACTTCTCGTCATCGGGACGGGTGAACCATTCCGAGGAAACACGGCCGATGTTCTGACCGCGGGAAATGTCGACACGATAGGCGCCTGAGGCGGCAGGTGTGTCGATCGCTTCGGCGATGATGGTCATGGGAAAATCCTTTGATTGCGCGGCCCGGACCAAATTCCGGACCGGCAATCACCTCCCGCCCCCTTCCCTCCCGCTTCAGTCAGCGTCGTCGCGATCGTCGGTCGATCGAACATCCTTCGCCCGAGTGATATTGCCATCGGTATCGTAGATATTGGGGTTCGCGCCGGGCACATGCCATCCAAATATCGAGCCGGCGCTCATCGCGGCGACCTGTGGGGCCGTTGCCTCGAACGCGGCATTGATGCTGTCAACGGTCATTCCGTCCGGCATGGGCCAATAGCCCATCTCGCCGCGCTTGATCACGATCGGCGTGCCTTCTCCCGGGAGGATGGTTGCCGCCATTTCAGGGAGCAATGCGAGATTGATGATCCGGCGTGCGGCAAGGTCGAGCGCCGGTTTTGCAAGTCCCATCAGCCAGAATGGACCGAGATGATTGCGAACCCGGCGCAGCCCTACGCTGTGCGGTTCGCGTTCATCCTCGCCAGTCATCCACTTGATTGTGAGCTTGTTTTTCCATTGGTGACCATGCCGCGCACGAAAGTCGATTAGCGCCCGCCACATATCATCATCGGGCTCGGCTATTGGGTCAGGATGAAGCCGCGGCGAGCGACGTTGCTGATCTGGAAGAGGGCGAAACTCATCGCGGTGGTTCTTCATGACATCGCTCCATTTAAACAGCGCGCAGACCTATTCGGCACGCCTACTGGAACCGGCCCACCTCCTCTCCCTTTGACTCAGCGGGCGGAAATTGGCAGAATTACATTCATTGTTGTGCAATCATCCCTGCGGCACTGACAATTCCCTCATTCTCCCTCTCTTCTCGAACAAGGAATATTGATGACCGAGACGGTTCAACCCGATGTCATGGCGATGACCGTGTCATTGCTGAGCGCCTATGTGTCGAACAACAATGTGCCGGCGGCCGACCTCGCTGCACTGATCGAAACGACGCGCAAGGCGCTCATCGGCGAAGCGACACCGGCGGTACCAGCGGCGGAAGAGTTCGTGGCCGCAACGTCGGTGCGCAAGAGCCTCGCCTCACCTGATCATATTCTGAGTATGATCGACGGCAAGCCGTACAAGACGCTGAAGCGTCATATCTCGACGCACGGCCTGACGGTCGAGCAATATCGCGCGCGTTACAAATTGCCGCATGACTATCCTCTGGTCGCGGAGAATTATTCGGCATCGCGCCGTGAAGTCGCCCAACGTCTTGGGCTCGGCCGCAAGCCCGCGGTCAAGGTCGAGACGACCGTTGCACCTGCCAAGGTTGCTGCGCCTGTGACCGCGAGTGCACCGGCCGTTGCCGTCGCCGCTGATAAGCCCGTCGTGAAGGCCCCCCGCGGCAAGGCAGAGTCACCGGCAGCGGCTCCGGCCAAGAAGTCAGTCCGCGCCGCGAAGGCGGAAGCGAAGGAGCCGGCGGTAATCAAACGGAAGGCACCGACCAAACAGGCGAAATCCAAACCAGCGGCGACCCCGGCGGTCCTTGCTGAGGCAGCACCCGCACCGACCGTTGCTCCGGTGAAGAATGAGGCCGACAAGCCAGCGCGCAAGCCGCGCGAGAAGGCGGCAGCGGCAAAGCCCGCAGCGTCTGTGACCGCCGACCTCGCCTCGGTCGAAGCGAAGGCGCCGAAGAAGCGTGCGACATTGCGTCCGCGCTTCAAGGGCGAGTCCGGCAAAGCGTAATATATAATGGGTCCGCGGCAGCATCTTTGTCATGCTGCGGACCCTAATCGCCGCTCACGCGCGTGCGCTCATGCTGCGGTCGGGTATCACGTCGGCGGGACCGACGGCGCACGAAGAAGCAACATAAAAGCGGGGCCGTGGCGATGACCACGACCCCGAATTGTCAGGCGGCGAGATCAGGCAGCCTCGGCGGTCGCCTCATCCAGCTTGGCCTCGACAACATCGCTCAGGGGCTCGGCCTCGGTTTGGCTTTCGTCAATATCGGCGACATGCGTGAAGCGCATGACATCGGGCACCCAAGCGAGCGCCGCCTCGCGGATCTCGGGCTCGATCGGCACGGTTCCGGCGAAGATCTTTTCGGCCGAACTCGCCAGCTCATGCTTTTTCGACGCGCCGTAGCGACTGGCGAGCGCCTTCCCGCCGATCGTTTCGAGATGGGCAAGGATCGCGCCCTTGCTGATACGGTCGAAATAATTGGTCGCCGTCGGGCGCCACCAGAGCGCGACATCAATCTCCAGTTTTGTGCCGAGGTGATCGATCAGCGCCTCGCCCGACGATCCGGCGGGTACGGCGACGATCGTCCGCGCAACTAGCCAGCCGAGCCAGGCGGCGCGGGCACCATCGTCGAGGGCGCGAAAGGCATCGAAGCGCTCAGCACAGTCACCGACATCGACCCAGGACCGATCGAGTGCCTCGCCGAGCTTCTCCCATTGCTCGCCGGCGGGCGTATTGCTCTCATAGCCGGCCAGAGGCGACGATGCCGCATCGGCCCTGAGTTCGGTTGCGAGATCATAGACCCCGTAGTTGCGGGTGGCCTTGTCAGCCATCCAGAAAGTCATGAGATCGAGCGCGAAGCGCGGGTCGCTCGCGACATGCACGCGGAGCATCTCGGCCTTCATCTCAGCGAGCTCATGGGTAAGGCGCTGACTATAGGCGACGACCGGCTTGCGATCGGCATCGGCCGCCTCGCCGGTGTCGTCACCCTCGTCGCCCTCCTCGCCATCATCTTCCGCGCTCGATCCGTCGTCATCGACCGGGAGGACATAGAGCTGCTCGTGGATGCGCGGCGTCCCATCGTGGCCGATCACGAGAAAGGCGAGGGTTCCGGCCTTCTCCTCGTCAGTGAGGATCGGCGCGCGATTCTCGATTTCGTCCAGATCCGCTTCAAGCAGCTCGATCACCTGCGCATATTGTTCCGACTCGTCATCGTCGTCGGTCGCGTCATAAGCCTCGCGGGCCGCATCGAGTTCGACCTCGATCGCCTCGATCCGCGCTGCCTGTTCAGGCGTGAGCTCGGGCTGCTCGCCGGTAACCGGCCGCATGCCCCAGGTGTCACTATAGCCGACCTGGGCCCTGGACAGTACGCGAACCTCACCAAAACCCTCGCGTTCGCGCAGGGCCTCGGCGGCGGCGGCGAGTTTGTCTGCAGCGAGTTGATCGAGGATCCCGCCATCGATCCAGCGCTCGGTCGCGGCATCGGTGAAGAGGTCGCCGTGGAACCGACCGCCGGCCGCCTGATAAGCATCGCGCCCGACGAGCTGCGCCTTGGGATCACTGCCGACATAGGTGCCTTGCGCCAGTTCACGCCGGATATGGTCGGCGTTCGAGCGGTAATAGCTCCCCTTGAGCGCTTCGAAGACCTCGGCCTGGCGCTCGCGATCGCTGCTGCCGCTGGCGTAGGCGATGGCCACGCCGAGCGTGATTTCGCCGTTGCGCAACGCATCGAACACCGGGTCGGCGAGATCGGCGAGGCTCAACCGGCTGCGCACGAACCGCTCGGTGAGGCCGAACCTGATCGCGACCTCTTCGGGCGTCTTGCCTTCGGCCTTGATGACATCCTGGAAGGCGCGACAGGTATCTGCGGGGTTCATGGTGAGATGGAAGAAATTCTCCGCGAGGCTGGTTTCGACGACGTCATTGGCATCGCCGAGCACGAGGACCGGCAGTGCATAGTCCGGACCGAACACGCCCTTCTCGATCAGGCGGTGCACGGCATCGAGCCGGCGACCGCCCGCGATGATGCGATAATGCCCCTTTTTGCGCGATACCGGCACGCCGATCAGATTCTGGCGTACGCCTTTTGCGGCGATATTCGCCTCGAGCTGGGCGTCGGCGTACGCGTCGCTCGCCTTTCGGACATTGCCCGGCGATTTGGTGAGGTTCGCCGCGGGGACGAGGATGGGAAGATCGTTCATGATCAGAGTCTCCTGGCGGCGTGAGCCCGACCGTCAGGCCACTCACCGCCACCAATCCCCCACTCCCTTCCCTCCCTCCCGAAGGAGGTCATTCCAGTCATTATAGCCATCGGGCGGCCACAGCGTTTTGATCGAGCGCCCCGGCCGCGCATGAGCCGCCATCGCTTCGGCCGCACCGATCTCGCCGGCGACATCATTGTCGGGGAAGAGAAAGAGCCGGGTCACCGTGACGGGAAGCGCGACATGCGCCATCCGCTCATTTCCGAGCGTCGCCCAAACGGGCATATCGTGCACGACCATCGCCGACATGGCGGTCTCGATGCCCTCGGCGAGCCCGAGCTCATGGGTAGCCGGTGCCAGCACGACCGCGCCGCGAAACGGGCGTCCGAGCATCCGGCGCGAATTGTCGAGATCGCGCGCACGGCGAGGCTCGCCGCTCTCGAAGAAGGTCCGCTGAATGGCAACGAAACGTCCGTGATCGTGGAGCGCAGTGATCATGGCTGGCCGAAAATCGACGTCATCGCCGCGGCCCAACGGCGTCCGCGGATGAAAGCGGAGCGCCGGCGACAGGATCGATATACCCCGACGCCGCAGATAAAGCTCGGCGATCGTCCCAGCGATCGGCCGCGCTCCGTCCCAGATCTGAAGGGCGCGCAACCGGCCGGCGAAATCGCTACCTAGTGCCGAGCCCGGTTCAGGTGATCCGTGCCCATGATGCAGTGCATCTTTGTCGAGCAGAAGAATTGCACGAATAACGTCACGGGTGTCGCACCCGGCAAAGCATTTGAAGAGCAAGGCGTGGTCGCCGACCCTCACCGACAAGCTCGGATGCTGGTCGGGATGAGCAGGACAGCGGCACATGCCACCCCCCGGCTTCCAGATGCCGCCAAGGCGCTGGACCACCTGGCGGCCCAGCGCTTCAAGCTCGGCATTTCCAGTTCGAAAGACATGATCTGCCATCGATCATTCCTTTGACAAGTGCAGTGCGGCAGCGATGTGCAACCGCTTGGCCGAGCCACAGCGCGTGAGACGGGGTTTGAAGCGCAAGCAGACCCACAAAGCAGGCAGCGCCGCAGGCTTCCGCGCCCTACTATCTCCCACTCCCCTGCCCGGACGAGGACAGGCGGTTCCGATGCGCGGCAACGTTCATCAGGTGACTGTTTTTCTGCCGTCTTGCCCGTCGCGCAAAGCGTGACGCCAATCATGCACTCGGCAAGGAGCGCTCACCCACTGATTCCCGAGGGAGAATATCGATGACCAATGCCGATCTTGCGGAAACGATTTCCGCCTCACACGGCATTACCAAGACCGATGCGCGCAAGCTGGTTGACGCCGTGTTCGCCGCGATCACCGACGCGGTGGCCGCGGGCGGCGAAGTGTCACTCAACGGCTTCGGGAAGTTCAAGCTGAAGGAAACCGCCGAGCGCGAAGGCCGCAACCCGGCGACCGGCGAAACCATCAAGATCAAGGCTGCGAAGAAACTTGCCTTCCACCCGTCCAAGGTCGTGAAGGATCGCCTGAACGGCTGATTTTCGAGCGGCGATCCCGGTCGTGACCACGGCCGGGATCGCATCGGCGCCGTGTTGAAGCGGGCCAGGACAACTTCCTCGATTTCAACCTAACGCACGTCGTAACGGTTCGACCAACAGCAGGATATCAGGGGCCGACAGCCAGCCCACGCGCTACGGCAAACTGGATGCAAAGCATTAAGATTACCCGATTATGGGTTGGCCTGCGGATTCTTGGATGAAGGCGGGCGAGGAGGTGGTGGAGGATTATCGTACCACCGGACTTTCGCTCCGCGCGCATCCGCTGTCGTTCCTGCGCGACGAGCTTGCAGGTCGGAAGATCGTGCCCTGCAGGACGCTGCTCGACATGAAGGACGGGCGGAGGGTCGATATCGCAGGCCTCGTACTGATCCGCCAGAAACCGGGATCGGCCAAAGGCGTCATGTTCATCACACTGGAAGACGAGACCGGCATCGCCAATCTCGTCGTCTGGTCCAAATTGTTTGAGAAACATCGCCGGGTTGTGCTCGGCGCCTCGATGATGGGCGTGCGCGGCCAGGTGCAGCGCGAGGGCGATGTCATCCATGTGGTGGCCGAACGGCTCGATGACCTCTCCGGCCTGCTCGCGACCATCGGCGACCGGGGTGATGCGGCGGGCCTCTATCCGGTCGGGCGGGCCGATGTGGTGAAGCATGGCATGGGGCCGGACCCGCGCGATCCGGCCGAGCATGCCCTGGGGCGCAAAGCGCGCGATTTATTCGACCCCGACCTGCGGCTCGGGTCGGGCATAATTCCAGGGCGGCCGACCGAAGGCATCAAGGTCAAATCGCGGAATTTTCGCTAACCCGGCATTGCAGCCGCCAGACGATGAATATTGCGGCGATGGCAAGATCAAGAGCCGGCCCCGAGGCGTGATAAGGAATCGATTTTTCGTTCAATTCAAATTGGCTGCAATTTTTATTGCCAGTCAAAGCAATGCGTTCGAGGTAATGTCGGGGTCGCCGGAATAGCAGGCGGCCGGAGACCGAAGGGAGATGCCATGGATCGCCGGGCACGCGCCTTTATGTATTTCGCCTTCGCGTTCATCAATTTCGTCTTCTTCCACCACCCCGGATTGTACGCGCTCGGCGCCGTATTTCTCGTCATGGGGATTCTCCAGCTGGTCGCGCTGAAACGTGGCTAACACGTTGCTGAACTCAGCGTTGGAGGTCATTGAGGCGCCACGTACAGCGCTGACACGCAGGCTGACCCGGACCTGGCTCGCCTCAGTCTTCATGATGATCATGATCTTTGCCCTGGACCTGTTTGATCCGGGCATCACGATTCTGCTGGTTATCCTGATCGGACCTGGCGCGTTTGCCCTGCTCGTCGCCGCTGTGGCAATCCGCCGCCGCGAGAAATCATCCCTCGTCATTGGGCTGGTTTGTGCATTGCTCATTGCAGGCGGAACCGCCGCCATCGTCGAGCAGCAATATCGGCAACGCCAGGATTTTCTCGCTAACGCACACCACACCGAAGGCGTCGTAATCGAGCATTATGAACTCGAATATAAATGGGGGGTCGAATTCCATCTGAAGTATCGCTTCACGCTCCCGGCGGATGGCTCACTCGATCCCAAAGACGTTGTCGCTGAAAGCGAGGTACGCGCTCGCCGTTTCCGCGGCGCGCCGGCAGGGACGTCCGTACCTGTCCGATACGACCCCCGGGACCCCACCCATGCCGAGATCGACGTCAACGAAGAGTCCGAGCTACTCCCCTATGTCGATGCGGTTGCCGCCGCGCTCCTGTTCGGGTTCATCCTCGCCTGCCAGGCGGCCTCGGCGCGGCGGAACTGGTCGAGCCGGCGATCAACCGCGATAAGCGAAATCTGATCGCCCATTTTTTTGTGAACCGCTCCTTCAGCCGGCCCAAGCCCCTACCCGCCTCATCGAGCGGCACCGCACTTATGTAAACGCCAATCTGGATTCGCCGCCGCATCGGCGGCTGCCAAGCCCCGTTGGAGATGATGTTTTTCAACATCACCTCCAACGGAGCCGCTCTCTGCACGGGGTTCCACGCCCCTGCCGCCGAGATCTGGCGGCCCGACCAAATCATCATATGCCCCTGATGGGCGCAAATCCGGGCGGCCGGAAAGCCCGCCCAGATCGATCTGGCGCAAACTCGGATTCCAATTTAACCAACAGAGAAATATAGCTTTTTCTCGATCATCGCAGTGACGCCCGTACCAGGCAGCAAAGGGCAGTTGCGCTGCCTCCCAATGCTCTTGCGGAGAAACCGCATAATTCCTGCGGCTTTTCCCCGTCAATTGTGGCCCGCCACCAAGGCTTCAACTGACGCGAGTCGACCCGCCACGACGCGCATAGAGAAAAGCTCTCCCTGCCCCTGAAGAAGGTTCGCCGGCCCTCCTCGGGGAAGCCGCCCGTGGCACGGCTCATCGCGCCAATGCTCTCGATGCCGCGAGCAGCGAACTGCTCAATAATTGGGCAAAGCGGGCCGGACCGACTTTGTTTCACGAAATGGCTGGTGCGGGAAGCTGCGACACAGAGGCGGGGAGGTCCAATTTGGACCGATTAGGTCCTTGCAATTCGTTACAATATGATGACATTCTACGCAGAAGTAGGCCGACATCTCGCTCGGTGCCGTCGAGCCAGTTGGCGGTGGTAGTAGGCGTCGAGATGAAAGAACGCGCTGGCCGATTGACGGTGGCTGATTGCGAGGCGTGCTTCGCCGACCTCGACGATCGTGAGCGACAGTGTCTGAGACTTGTCGCCCGCAACTATAACTCAAAAGAGATTGCGCAGCGGACCGACCTCAGCGAATCGGCTGTCAACAAAATCGTCTTCGACATCCGGACTGAACTTGGCGGCCCGTATCGGTCTCAGGTTGGTCGGCTATTCACCGAATGGGAGGCTTTGGGTAGCGCCAGACGGCGGAACGATGATCTCTCTCCGTCGCCACATCCGGCAATATCAGTTCGGGACGACGAAGGCGAAGCCGTGGCTCGCTTGAACGATGCACGGGCCCCTCACTCCCTCGCTGAGCCGCAGGAAGTATATACGGTCTTGGATGGCGCTCTTCCCGTCACCAGCTACGTGCCGCTTCGCGTGGGAGGAAAGCCGACCAATCGTTTCTCGCTCAGGGTGACCTTCAACACGATCGCGATCATGGCGGCGGCAGCGCTCGTTGCCCTTGGCTCGGCCCTATCCCTACTCTCCTCCTTGAGCAGCCTGAATCACTGATTCGGCCCGACCGGGGACGCGCTAAACCTCCGCCTTCGACCACAAGCCGCGCGGATGAGCCGGGCCGGCACAGCACCACCTGCACAGCTGAGCGCTCGACTGAACTCACTATATTATTGATTTTATTAATATAAATATTTGTGTTTTCTCTATACCTAGGCAGCCTCGCTGATTTGGCGTCTCGTCGTCCCGTCATTGTTCGAGCGAACGAACGGGTCAGCCAGGGAAAGCGCGAGGGCGGCTATAAGCGCCGCCAAACGCGCCTCTCCTCTCGGATCCCCGTTTGCTCAGAGCCGGCGGGAGAAAGCTTCATGACCTGAATTCCGGGAGACACCTGATCGCAATCGCGATCGGAAACGATGCATCTTCAAGCGTCGATTTCACCAGCTCGCAGTTCTGGGCGCATTGCCCAGATATCAGCGCAGCAACCTTGTCACAGTCCAGCAAAAAGGCCCGCCTTCGCTCCTGAAGGCGGGAATGGGAAAACTATGCGTGCTCAACGCCAAGCCATTGCCCGAAATGTTGCCGAGAGGCTCTTCGCCGCCGAGGAAGCCCTCGATGTCGCGGCAGCACGGATCGCCGAACTGAACGCAGCGCTGCCGCTTGCCCGGCTTGATGTCGGTCTTTCGGCCGTCATCGGCCAGGAAGCGCTCACGAGCTCCGCCGCTGCGATGAAGCTCATCGCCAGGACCCGCGGGAAGATCGTCATCACCCACGCCAACCTCAAACAGGCCAGCGACGACATCGGCCTTGCTGAAATCAGCTACGGTGACCTCATCAAGCCCAACAAGGCCGAACTGGCGCCGCGGCGCCGACACCTGCGTGCGGCATAAAGCTTAGTCACCGGAATTATTGACGATTCCCGGTCGCTCCTGCTCCGGTAGCGAGATGACGAGACTCCAGGCTTTCCTCGCGCTGGCGACGAGACAGGACGCGTTCCTGGTGCTGCTGATCGCCAGCACCGCCTACGGCTTGCTGCAAGGCGGCCGCCCCGAAAGATTCGGGGCGGTCACCCTGTTCGTCGGGGCGGTGACCAGCGCGCTGGTCATCGGCCCAGTTGGGACGCGGTTCTACCACGTCGAACCCGGCATCCTCGAAATCGACATAGTCGTCTTGGGGGTTTTTCTATGGATCTCCGTTCGAAGCACACGCTTCTGGCCCCTGTGGGTCGCAGCTCTGCTGACAGCAGAGGTGATCATCCACGTCGGCACAGTCATTGCGCCCAGTGTCCATTGGAAGGCCTATATGAATGCGACGGCCCTATGGAGCTGGCTTATTCAGGGCATGTTGGTCGCCGGGACATTCCGACATCGCAGACGGCTGAAACGCCAGGGTGTCGACGAGCCCTGGAAGACCTGATCGCAATTACCCACCCGAACCGGGCGCCAGAACTGGCCGTGCGCCTCATCGAACGTTTCGGATCGATTGGGGATACTTTGTCGGCAACACCGTTCGATCGATCCGCCATCCTCGGCAGCGAACCGGATATCGAACGGACCCTTCATTCGGTATGGTTCGTGATCAATCACATGTTACGCGGCAGGATTGCCCGGCGCCCGATCCTTTCGACCGAGCCCGCCGTGATCGATTATCTTCGCTGCGGCATGGGTTTTGAGCCGATCGAGCAATTTCGGGTGCTCTTCCTCAACGCGGCGAATGAGCTGATCGCAGACGAGGTGATGGCGACCGGCACCGTCTCAGCGGTTCACCCCTACCCGCGCGAAATCGTGAAGCGCTGCCTGGAACTGGGCGCGACAGCTCTCATCCTCACCCACAATCACCCTTCCGGCAATCTCGCACCATCAAAGGCGGACATCGAACTAACCCGACACATCGTCGGTGCAGCGCATTCGCTCGGCATAGTCGTGCACGATCACCTCGTTGTGGCAAAGAACGGCTGCACGAGCTTCCGCCGCGCAGGTCTGCTGTGAACCGCCCTCAGAGACCACTGATCGGCACACCGGTCGACGACCACCGCAGGACGGATGGCGACCTTGTCACCTTTCGCGCGCCGGCATGTAGAGCCTTGATGCGCCTTGATAAAGTACTCGAACAGAAGATCGGCAAGCAGCTCTCGGCCCGCCCCTATTGGGTACTTCTGCTTCAACTCTATCTTGCGGAGGCCGAAGGGCGGACCATCTTTCAATCGTGCCTCTCGATCGACAATGTTCCAGCGAATGCCCATCGACGATCCGCTCGCCTGGCCGAGCTCGGCATCGTGAAGCGTGAACCGGCTCACGGTGACCATCGTCGCGTCGATCTACATTTGACAGAAGCGACCCGCGAAATGATCGAAAAGGCGTTGGATGCCGCGGTCGTCCTTTATCGCGCGGTTTCTGACGAGCTCCTACCGGGCTCGAGCACTTCCGTACTCTTGATGCCCAAGGACGACCTGTGGTACTACAAATATCTCAGTACCAAGAATGAGATTGGTCCGATGAACGTACTTCGTGGACGGATAATCGCCGGCGGGCGGATAGCTTTGCCCGCGGAGATCCGACGCTCCCTTGGCCTTCAAAATGGCGATACCGTACTGTTCGAAATGCAGGGCGACGAGGTGCGTATCCGCCCTGCCCGCTCGGCGCTTCGGCGCGTGCAGGAGCGCTTGCGTGAGTTCGCGCCGAAAGATGGTCTTGTATCGGACGAGTTGATCGCGGAACGTCGCGCCGAGGCATCACGTGACTGAGGAAACAAGCGAGCGTCTCTATGTCCTCGATGCCTCCGCCCTCCTCTGCGTCATGTTTGGCGAGCCCGGCGCCGAACGCGTCGAGGAGCGCCTTACCCGCGCGTTGGTCTCGGCAGTGAACTACCATGAGGTATTCGCCAAATTGGTCGATCGCGGGGTCGACGCCGAGGAAGCAAAGACAATGCTTGGGGACCTCGATATCGATATCATCGAGGTTGACCGCGAGCAGGCCGACCTGGGAGGCGCACTACGCGCTCATACCCGCAAGGCCGGCCTGTCGCTCGGCGATCGCACATGTCTTGCTCTGGCGCAGTCTAAGGGAGCGGTGGCGGTAACGACCGATCACGCCTGGCGCGAACTCGATGTTGATATCGAGGTTGAGGTCGTCAGGTGAAACCAGGGGTTGCGCTAGCACCCTGTCGAATGCTGGAATGAAAATATGCGCACCGATCTCGATCATCTCCCCGCGGTCAAGCAGCGCGAACTCGAACGCGTCGTCGAGATGCTGTTTCGGGGGTTTCGCGAAGCGACAGAAAATGCGACCGGTCCACGCAAATCCGCACGCATCCTCAAGGTCATCTTGTTTGGCTCATATGCGCGCGGCGACTGGGTCGATGCGCCGTCAGACCCCAATGAATATAAATCTGATTTCGATATTCTCGTGATCGTCGATCAGAAAGAGATGACGGATCGCGCTACCTATTGGGAGAAGACCGAATATCGACTGATCGACGCGTTTTCGATCGAGAAAATCATTCGTACGCCGGTCAATTTCATCGTCCATACACTCCAGGAGGTGAATGATGACCTCTCGCATGGACGGATTTTGATGATGGAGATCGCAAAGGACGGCATTGCGCTCTATCAATCCGACGACCGCGAACTCGCCGACCCAAAACCCAAGACCCCTGAGCGATTATACTCAATAGCACAAGATAACTTTGATGAGTTCTTTCCTGATGCAATGAGACGATTCTACTTAGCAAACGTATCTTATGATAAAGGATGGAATAAAGATACTGCTTTTGATTATAATTTGGCGACCGATAGATTGTATCGCTGCGTTCTTATGACACTGAGCTTGTACGCCCCACACAACCCCAATATTTTATTTCTTCGTGGAATGGCCGAAAGGCTCGACAAACGCTTGTTCGATGCATGGCCCCGCAAGACAAAGTCAGAGCGCGCCATGTTTCAAAAGCTCAAAGAGGCTTACCGGAAGGCGCAGTATTCCAAGCATTTCAGCATTTCGGTCGAAGAACTTGATTGGATCCGCTCTCGGATCGAGGTGCTTGGCAAGATCGTGCATGAAGTTTGTAGCGAGCACCTAGCCGCATTGAAGGCCGCGGCCGATGCAACAAAAGGATCGCCGCCGGCAAGCGGATGAAGCCGAGGGCTTGAATATGCCTCTCTTTGGATTCATAACTGCCAGAACGGGCTGGAAAGTTGGCAGCCGCCCACAGGATTACCCTGCCAGGTTGATCGGAACTCGACATACGGGTCGAGTAGTCGTCATCTCCGCCGCGGAGACATAGACGACCCACCTCACAAGCTTCGCTCCGGCTCGCCGGGGACAGCTTGCTGCCGCTTGTGAGGAACTGTGAAACCATGCGCCCCCCGCCACCTGCACGCGGACCTCGTTCTGCGCACGCCGAAATAGCTGCTCCTGTAAGCGATGCCGATCGCACATCCGAGAACGGTGATCATAAGGCGCTGGAAAGCATGTATCGCAGCGAAGCCAGGGGACTTGCTGCATTTTTCGGGCGCCGCCTGCGCGGCGACGACGAGCCCGGCGATTATGTCCACGAGGCGTTCGCGCGTCTGGCGCATCAAATGTCGCGCCGTCCAATCCTCGATCCACGGCATTATCTCAGGCGGATCGCGCAGAACCTTCTGTTCGAGCGGACACGCCGTCTCCGGACCCGCGCGCTCTATCAATATGCACCGCTGGTCGAAGAACTGGAGCCGTCAATCGAACCGGAACAATCGCACCGGATCGAGGCTGGCGAAGTGCTGAAAATCTACACTCAGGCGCTCAATGAGCTTCCGGAAAAGACCCGGAAGGTGTTTCTGCTTCATCGCGTTGAAGAACTGACCTACAAGGAAATCGGAGAACGATTGGGGGTCAGTATCCCCACGGTGCAATATCATGTGGCGCGCGCACTGGCGCATCTCGACGCCGCGTTGGGGCAAGAATGAACGACGAATCCAACCCGACACCTTCGCGCAGCCAGCTTCGTGACGAGGCGTCAGAGTGGTTTGCCATCATGCGGGGTCCGGAAGCCGATGCGCGGCGCGCGGATTTCAATGCCTGGCTGGCCCGCGGCGCTCTTCACATCAGCGCATATAACAGCGTCGCGGAAACTTTTAATCTCGGCAAATTGCTCAAGGATGCTCCTCAACACGCGACCGATGACGATACGCGCGCCGATTCAGGGGATCGCATCACAAAAAGGCCGTTTCGGCACAAATTGTTGATTGGCCTCGTCGCAGCGACCGGGGTGGGCGGGGCGGGTGTTGCCCTGACCATGCATATACTTAGCGAGACTGGACACGAGATGGAGGCGCGATACGCCACGCGTGTCGGCGAAATCCGCAACTTCGCCCTATCCGATGGATCGCGCCTCGCCCTCGACACCAACAGCGTGGTGCTTGCCTCCTATACGCCCGCCGAGCGCGGACTCCGATTGATGAACGGCCGGGCGCGATTCTATGTCGCGCGCGAGAAGCGACCATTTGTCGTTCGCGCCGACACGACCGTCGTCAGAGCCCAGGAAACCGTTTTCGACGTGGCGTTGCTTCCCACTCGGCGGGTCGCGATCAATCTCGTCCAGGGCGCACTTGACGTCCAAAGCCAGCCCGACCTGCCGTCCGCCTCCCCTGGCCTTCCACGTCCGATGCCCGCCGTATTCACGCGAATGGCTGCCGGTGATCAGCTCTATGTCGATGCGGAAAATGGCACGCCCCAACGAACCACTCAGCCTGGCAACGAGAAGTGGCCGGAAGGGGTGGAGGCGTTCAACGATGTTCCGCTGTCGCGCGTGCTGGACGCCGCAAACCGTTATGCGCGCAAGCCGATCTCGGTCAAAACGCGGGAGATCGGGGCGCTCCGCGTATCAGGTACGTTCCACCTTCAGGAGACCCGGCAGGTGGCGGAAAAGATCGCCGAATTCCTGAAGCTTGCGGTGTCATACGAAGACGGCGGCTATGTCCTTCGGCAGCGCTGCACACAAAATTCTGTCGTGCGGTGTCGACCGCCCTCATAATTTCCCTGATCAGCGCATCCATCCTCCCGAACACCGCGCGACTAACGCGCGGCCCACAAAAGGGGGGATGGACATGGGCACCTTCAATCGCTGGAACCTGAACCTGGCGGCTTCCGCGATCACGGTCGCAATGAGCAGTCCGGCAAATTGCCAGGACCTCTCGCCGCAGGAATATCATTTGCCGCGACAGAAGCTCGCGACCTCGCTTCTCGCGATCGGTCAGCAATCCAATACCGAAATACTATTCCAGCCCAAGGACGTCCGGAACATCACGGCTCCGGCACTCCAGGGTCGATATTCGCCCGAGGAAGCCGTGCGCACCATAACCTCCCCTGCTGGCCTCCGTATCGAGGTCAGCAATGGCGCAATCTTCGTTCGCGGCCATGCGACGAGCGAAGCTGATACCTCGCAGGACGACGTGGTGGTCACGGGAACCCGATTGCGCGGAGCGCCGATAACCTCGCCGGTCATCAGCCTTACCCGCAATCAGATCGTCGATTCAGGACAGGTCAGTCTCGGCGACGTCGTGCGCACCATCCCGCAAAATTTCGGAGGCGCGCAAAATCCCGGCTCCAATATCACGACACCCGAAAAGAAGGGAAACTACATCGGATCGGGGTCGGCGATCGATCTTCGCGGCCTTGGCGGGGACGCCACCTTGACGCTGCTCAACGGGCACCGCCTGGCCTATAGCGGCGCCTATCAGGCAATCGATCTCTCCGTGATCCCGATCGCCGCGCTCGACCGGATCGAGGTGGTCGCCGATGGCTCTTCGGCGCTCTACGGGTCAGACGCTGTCGCGGGTGTGGCGAACGTCATCCTGAAGCGCGACTATCGCGGCCTCAGCACGTCAGCGCGGTTCGGGGCATCAACCGATGGCGGCAACCAGCAGCAGGAATATGGCGCGGTGGGCGGAACCACCTGGAGCAGCGGCGGCGTCATGCTGGCCTATGATTTCTCGCATAATTCGCCGCTGCTTGCGAGCGAGCGCGACTATGCCGCCGCCGCCTCGCCGGGACTGACGCTCCTGCCCCGACTGACCCAGCACAATGTCATCTTCACCGGGCATCAGACGCTCCTTCCCGGAATCGAATTCGACATCGACGCGATCTATAACAACCGCTCCAGTTCGCGTGGATATGCGCTGACCGCTGCCGGCGATCCCACCACGAGCGGTGCGATCCTGTCCTTTCGCAGCCGGTCGCTCTCGATCGCCCCTTCCCTCAAAATCGATCTCGGATCGGGATGGGAGGCCAAGATCGCTGGCGTCTACAGCAAGGACAGCAGTTACTACACGTTTGACCAGGCCTTCGGCGGTTTCCATTCACTGACCGCGGGCTGCTATTGCAACGACCTCAAGAGCATCGAGGTGTCCGCCGACGGCGATCTCGCCACCTTGCCCTCAGGCGCGATCAAACTCGCAGTGGGGACGGGTTATCGCTCGACCGGCTACCACGGCTATCGGACGTCCGGCGACATTCAGAATATCGATGTATCGCAGGGGACATATTTCGCCTTCGGCGAAATGAGCATTCCCGTGGTTTCGCCCGGGCAACAAATCCGGGGAATCAACAAGCTCAATCTCAACGCCGCGATCAGATATGAGAATTACCGCGGGATCGCGAGCATCGCCACGCCGAAATTCGGAATCATTTATTCGCCGTCAGCTCTCCTCGACATCAAGGCATCGTGGGGAAAATCGTTCAAGGCGCCAACCTTCTTCGAGCGCTACTCATTCCAATATGCCGATGTTTACAATGTCAGCACGCTTGGCGGCACGGGTTATCCGGCCTCGGCACCGGTGCTGTTGTTGAACGGCGGCAATCCGGACCTGAAGCCGGAAAGGGCGACAACCTGGACGATCACCGCTGCATTGCACCCGCCGACGATCCAGGGCTTGTCGCTGGAAATCAGCTACTTCAACGTCAATTATAACCAGCGCATCGTCGCGCCGGTCGCCTATATCTCCCAGGCGCTGAGCGATCCGCAATATAGCAGCTTCGTCAAATATTCGCCGTCGACCGCCGACGTGGCGCAGGCAATCGGAAGCCGTGTTTTTACAAACTATACCGGACTGCCATACGATCCAACGAATATCGCCGCGATCGTCTATGACAGCAACGTCAATGCGGTAAGCCAATCAATCCGCGGCGTCGATTTCAGCCTCAAATATGGCTTCTCGACACATGGTGGCGGCCGGGTACAGGTGACGGCGGACGGCGCCTATCTGGACAGCAATCAGCGCCTGACCGCAGACCTCCCGCCTGTCCAACTCGCTGGTACCGTCTTCAACCCCGCACACTTCCGCGGGCGCGCCGGTGCAAGCTGGACTCAGAACGGGCTGACGCTGACGTCCTACGTCAATTATACCGGACCAGTCGAGGACACCCGGATCGGCCTCGCCGGGCGCGCGGGCCCGATGACCACAGTCGATCTTTCTGCACGCTATCGGTTTACCGACAAGTCGGGACCATTGCGTGGGATCGACATCTCGCTTTCGGCACTCAACATCCTCGACGCGAGCCCGAAGCCGATCAAGACCACCGGCGTCTACGACACGCCCTATGATCCGCTGAACTATTCCCCGGTCGGCCGCTTCGTCAATTTTGCCATCACGAAGGAATGGTGATGGTCCGCGCAGCTTTCCTTCGCTCGGCCGGGGTTGCACTGGTTCTGCTGTGGGATGTACCCGCCTCCGCAGATGCGACGCGGGACCCATCGCAGCCGACCATCACCGACATCGTCGAAACTCGCCAGATCGATAGTCTCTCGATATCGCCCGATGGCGATTGGGTGGCATTTCGCGTCGTCGCCCGATCGGTCGCCAGCAACGCCGTATCCGGCCAATGGTATATCCAGCGCATCTCGGGGCGGGACGAAGCGCAACCGGTCGGGCGAGCATTCACGCCGACTGTAATCCCGCTGATGAGCGTTCCCAAGGACGGCGTCAGCCAATGGGCGCCTGATTCCGCCGCGCTCTATGCGCTCGTGGAATCGAGCTCCGGGGTGCAGGTTCATCGACTGACGACGGACGCCGATGTGGAAGTGACGGCGGATACCGCTGACGTCGATGCTTTCAGCCTGTCGGCCGACGGGCGAACCTTATCCTATCAGGTTCGCAACCCGCGAGCGGAAATCGATCGCGAGCAGGCTGCGGAGAGCGCGCGGGGAATCCATTTTGACCGCTCGGTCATCACCGACGGCCTACCCCTTATCGACAATTTCCGAATTGGCGAGCGCACCACGACGATCAGGCGCGTTGGCGATGAGGTGGTCGATGAGGCGTGGCGCGGCGACTTGCGCCAGAAGGAGGTGCAACTCGCCACCGCGCCGGTTTTGCCGACGCGCAATTCCTCCAATTCCGTGCCGCCAGACGTTCACGCGCTCCAAACCCATGACGCAATTTCTGGGACCGCTGAGTTGCGGCTTGGGGCGAGCGGCACTCGCATTGTTCTTCGCCAGCTGGTGAAGGCTAACCCGGATGGCCCGTTCGGAACCTATAGGATCGAAGCGCGCCTCGCTGATGGGCGCAATATGATCTGTGACGCAGCCTTCTGCGCCGGATCGCCAAACGCCATCAGACAGGTCACCTTCAACCAGCGCCACAACGAGATCGTCGTTCTTTCGGAACCAGGCGTTCGTGGGCGAACGGCGATCGAGGCATGGGATCCGAAGTCCGGCAAGTCCCGCACGATCCGGCCTGCAAGCGGCGCGCTCGATGGCGGCTCAATCTACAGCGGTCGCGGATGCGAAGTCGCGGGAAATCAGCTTCTTTGCGTCGAGGCCGGACCGACCCGCCCTCCCCGCCTGGTTCGGATTGATCTCGATAGCGGAAGCGAGGCCGTTCTTACCGATCCGAATGCCGCATTGGCATCGAAGTCATTCCCGGCCACTCAGCTGATCGAATGGAAAGATAGCGCAGGGCGGTTGTGGAACGGTGTCCTCGTTCTCCCCGACACGAATACGTCCGGGAAGCCTCCCCTCGTCATCACGACATATCGTTGCAGAGGTTTCCTGCAGGGCGGCACGGCGTGGCTCGCGCCGGAGTTCATTCTTGCCCAACACGGCATCGCTGCGCTCTGCATGAATACGAACAACGATATTTTCGCGCAGCGGGACGCGCAAAATCGCATTCTCACGATGCAGCCCTACAAGGACATGTTGGCATCGTACCAGATCGCAATCAATCAGCTGGCCGCCAAGGGCGTCATCGACCCCAGGAATGTTGGCATCTCCGGACACAGCTTCAGCGCCAATGCCGCAACCTATGCGGTGAGCCATTCCGATCTGTTTCGAGCCGCGGTTATCGGATCGGGCCCCACCATCGATCCGGGCACTTATTCGCTCGTCGCGCCCGCGGCCAATTCGTGGCGCAAGGCGGTTTATGAAGTCATCGGGCTGCCGAAGCCGCTCGACGATTCCGACCATATCTGGAAAGAGACGTCGCCTGCGCTGAACGCGAGGGCGGTCAACGCCGCTATTCTCATGCAACCACCTGAAAATGAATATCTTTTCTGTCTGCAGCAATATGCGTTTCTGCAGGACGCGCAGAAGGACGTCGACATGTACGTCTATCCGTCGGAAGGCCATATGGCGAGCGGTCAGCCCGTTCACCAATATTGGCGCAACAGACGGTCGATCGACTGGTTCACTCGCTGGCTTCTCCCAAAGCCGGAAGCGAAAACACCGTAAGGCCGATGCGCACGCGCGAATGGCTCACGCGCAGAGCATTATTGCCAGCTGCGACACCAGGCCTCGACGTCGAGGAGCGCCAATATGCGAGCCCAGGCAAGGTCATCGTACATGCCGGGTTGGCGCAACGCGCGTCGGATTTCATCCGTTCTGAGCAACCCCGCATCCGACAGGAAACCGCCGCACAGGAGATCCTCGATTTCACGACCTTGCTGCTCGATCAATTCTATCGCCAGGCGATCGAAGCTTCCCTTTGTCGTCCGCTCGATGATCTCAGATGGTAACCGGTTGCGAAAGGCATCGCGCGCAACCGCCCGGTTCACGCCGCCGCGGCACCACATCCACGACGGGATTTTGAGGCACGACTCGACCACGGGCTGGGACAGTAACGGATATATGACCGGGTATTTCCGTTCATAGCCAAAGCCTTCAGTGAAGTTCGAGACGATGACAAGCAACCCGATGTGCTCGAGCTTTCCCGGTAGACGCTCTTTTGTGGGAGCCAGCCAGGGGTGGCATCCGACATCGAATTCGACGGTGCGGTACCTGCCGCGGAGGAACGACAAGTCTGGCTTCCACATATAGCCGGGATGGCGTCGTCGGAGCCGCCTCACCGCCGCACGCGCAACCGTGAACCCGCCGGCCCCGCTTAGCGCGCTCACATCCCTCACGGTTTCACAGAATTTGAATGGGCCGCCACGCGAGAGGGTTCGGTCAGCGACGGGCGCCGAGGACTGGATATAGCAAAAGACGTTGTCGCCGCCGCCGCCGCTGAACACCACATCAGCGCCGACCGCTTCCGCCCATTCCTTCACGTTGCGCGCGCCCGACTGCGAAAAGGCACGCGAAAGCGGCCGCGGCAGATGGGCTGCGTCTGACCGCAGGATATCGATACTGGCGATGCTCTCGGTCGCGTTGCGGACTTCCCTGCCGAGGCTATCGCCAAGCGCGTTGGCATAGTGCCGCTCGTCGCCGAGCGACCCCTCGACGCTCAGCAGATTAAGCAATGTCAGTTCGACCCCTGCGTGATGAAGCGCCCCCGCGACAATCGAGGAATCAAGCCCCCCCGACACCCCCAGGAGCGCATGACGATAACACGACGCCCAGGCACCAATCGTAGCGTCCACCGTCGCCGCCAGCCCCTCCGCTGCTTCGCGCCAATCATCAATTTGGACGGACCGGGCGGCAAAATCCCAGGGAGACCATCCTTGCTCGCGACGTGCGGTGCCATCCGCAATCACAAGGTGTTCACCGGGCCCGAGCTCTTCCACTCCCTCGAGCGCCGTTCGGTGAAACCGAAATCCCCGCATCTGCAAATGACCGGCAAGGTAGGCGAGATCGATCGCCGGCTTCGCGGCGCCGAGCAGTTCGAAGTCCCGCACGCTCGTCGCCATGACAACACAGGGCCCGAACATCGTAAAATAGATCGGACGCGTCGCCGAAGCGTCCCGTACAACGCGCACCTCCTCATTTGCTCGCGACGCGAGAAAAGCAACGAAACCACCCCACATATCGGTGTGGAGGGATCGCCCGTGAGTTTGGCCGATTGTCGCGACCTGACGCTGGTCGAACCGGTCGACCGATCTCGCCGGGAACAATCCCTCGAAGACGGCCCCGATCACGATCCCCTTGTCCGGATCGAGCGGCAGCGCTGGTAAACTCTCGTCAGTCCAGACCATCATGTTCGCGCTACGGTACCGGATTTGGAGCGCATGAACGCCCGACAGGCGCGCAATGATCTCCGGCGCAACTATATCGCCCGGTCGCGCCGCGATTACCGCAAGGCAGCGTCCGACGGTCATATCGTCAGGATTGGTCGAAAGGGCGAAACGCGATCCGGGGCATCCGTGACGGTAAACTTGCCGATTTCGACCCAGCAATGTGCCTGAAATGGTCGGTCGACGACTCCGATCACCATCCGCGGCGCATAGCCGGCGGCCATCATCATTCTCATCGCGCAGATCGATCGGGGCAAGCACCAGCGATTGGCACCGAACAGGAAATCGATGAGGCGAGCAGCCGTCGATATTCCGGATATCCGCGACAAGCCATCCAGTTCGCGGGGGCCGCCCGTGCTAATGCGGGTTTTGGCCTCAATTAGTTCGGCAATAATCTCCCGTATCGGACGTTTCCGCACCTCGTACATGGTGGCGATCATCCGGACCACAGCTGACACGACCCAAACTCTGGTCGGAGCACCTGTCAGCGCCGCCGTCGGCCGTCGCCCCCGGCGCGGCGCGGGCGCGCGATCCTTCGTCACCGGCATCGGTTCGGCTGTCAAAATGCCTCGGCTGACTAATTTCCCAATCTGCACCTCCTGGTTTCGAGTCGGGATGCCGCCGGAAATCGCGACCTTCATCGCCTCTTCCAGCGAGCCGCTGATCAGAAGATATCGATCCGCGTTCAGATCGAGGACGACTGTTCCCGACTGGAAATCGCAAGCGTAGATCGCGTCGGCCAATCGGAGCGCAGCCATGGCGAGTTCCATTTGTGCGGGTGGGCGCTTTGTACTACCGCCTACGGGCAGGCGGCAGGTAGCACCAACAGGGGCGAAAGGGCGCGCGACCACCTCGCCGCGCGCCCTCGAAGGCGATCAATCGTCCGCGTCGGACAGACCCGGATTGGTGATGCCCGAGACGCCGTCGAAGTGTCCGCCGAGCGGCCCCTTGGTCTCGGCGCTTGCGGCGCCCAGATCGATCACCTCGATATCGCGATCGTCATACCGGTCCATATGTACCTCCGTTGCAGAGTGGCTGCACCATTGCAGCCATCGCAATTCTAGCAAGGCCTTGCAGACGGCTGCGATCTTATAAGGTCTCGTTCGGGCGACTATTCTTTGAAACTGATAAAGATCAGGACCGCGACATTCGCGGACCACATGAATTCCCGGCGACAAATCGCCCTTCTCGCTACGTTGCTAACGCCTCGATAATCTTATTGGCGCGGCGAATTCTTCGGCGATGATAGGCTCGAATTGCCGCAAAACGGTTATGATCCGAACCGCGAAGGAGTGCATTTCGAAGGTGTTCGAGTTCCCCCGTCAAGTTCGCGAGGACCACCGACTCACGTTGCCGGACCGGCTGTAGACGATCATTTGCGGCAAGTAGCGCCCGCGCATGCTCCCGGTTATCACTTAGCGCAGCAATCGAACGAAAAAGTCGGGTTCCCATGGAGGCGGCATTGTCGCCCGAAAGGGCGTCGAATTCCCCGACGGATAGTGCGTCGAACAGCGAATGATCGGTCAATTTGACGATCAGGCGAACCAGGTGTTCGTGCCATTGATAGAGATCACGGAGCTCGGCTTCAGAAATCGCCGGCACGCGGTATCCACCGCGCTGGACCGGTTCGAGCAGCCCCTCGCCCAGGAGGCGCTGCGCCCCATCCCGCAATGGCGCGATCGACACTCCATGTTCGGCAGCCAGCACGCGTTCAACGATGGTCTCGCCTGGCTTAAACCGGCCTGCGACAACATCGGCTTTGAGCATTTGATAGGCCCGCTCCGCGGCGACAGCTTCCGGCGCCATCCCCGCCTCGCTCTCAACGCTCGCCCGGCCGACTAAGGCCAGCTTGTGCGCTCAATCTCGACGTGATGCGGTTCTGGTGACGAACAACGACATCAAGGAGTTCGCATTCGAGTTCCCAGAGATCATCCTGCAGCAACAGTTCGCGCGGTACGGTCATTTGGTGCTCCATTGCGAGAATTGGAATAAAAAGGTGTGGGGTCGTCATCGCCAGCGCATGCGCACAGCGAATATGATCCTCGAACCTCGACGTCGCAGCACCGGCCTCAATTTCACGCACCCACCGCTCGCTACGCCCGGTCTTTTGGGCGAGACGCGCTTGCGGAATCTTGTCCCGGCGCCTTCGTCGCTCGATGAGCTTTCCGGAAAGCTCCTTGATCGACGCAAAATCTTCCCTGTCGGTCGTTTTTGGATTTTGGAGCGTCATCTGCCGGACTCCGTGGCAGCGCCTCAAAGATCCAAACTCACAGCCCGCAGAGATGATGTTGTACAATAATCATGTCGTCAATTCTCGTCTTGTCGCGCGCGCGAGAGTATTTTCCGAGTGACACGGGAAAATAGTCTCGCACGCGCAACTAATTTTAACAATCCGATGGTGACCGCCCAATCTCGCCGCACACCTCGTCATAGATTTTCAGCAATCGACGGTCATCGCGCTCTTCAAGGAGCATGAGAGCTACGAGGAAGGTCTTCCAGACCTGGGGAGTCGGATGGACTGGTTGCGCGGTCGTCGCGCGTGCGATTGCATCCTCGACGTGATCTGCAAGCGCGGGCGACGTTCCGACATAACGAACAATCCTGCCGCCCAGGCGGTCAAGCTCAGGATCGAGCAGACAGGCCGCGATTGTTTCGCCGCTCGCGTGCCGGAGCCCGGCTACAGCGACATATAGCGTTGCACCGTGCGGCAGGAGATCTCCTACCAGTCGGCACAATCGACAATGACCGCGCAGAAACAGCTGAATTCCTTCAGCTGAAAGCTGCAACTTGAAAGCTCGTGATCGTATCCCAGTCGCCATCGCCGTTTTCCGTTTCCAGCTTGAAAACCGAATCGAGCGACCCTGCTCTGCCCCAAACCGTCTTGCGGGGCGGTTTACGAGCGCTTTGCCGTCACGAGAACAGATCGTGAAACCGGAAATGTATTTCCGGTTTTCGGAAATTCATTTCCGATAATCGGCAATACACTGCCTCAAACCGGAAACTAACTTCCTCCTGCCTTGCGGGGCGGCGCTCGCCGCTGCCATCCGTGCCGTGTCGAAACGACGAAGCCAGGGCGCCCTTTTTCGAACGAACGGCCTGCCCTTCGCCAGATTTCCATCCCCAGCACCCGCGAGCGGGCGAAAGTGGAGACATGCGTCCATGACCAGAACGCCAACCAGCAATATGGGCCTGCTCGTCGCTCTTGTGGCGGGTGTTATGCTCCCTGGCGGGGCGCAAGCACAAGCCGCGCCGGTCACTGGTGCAGGCGAGACCTCCATCACGCGGGGCTTGTCGGCATTGGGTACTGCAGCTGAGGCTGCTGAGCGCCAGCTCCATCAGAGCTTCGCCAACCTGCAATTCGAGGATTTCGGGCCGGCCCCGGTCAAGGGTCCGATTTACCAGGCAAACGCGGGAGGCAGGATCATCTATTACGCGCCGGAGAGCGAGCATCTCCTCTTCGCCTCGATCTACGACAAGAACGGCATCAACCTCACAGCGCTGACGCAGGAACAAGGGGCGTCGAAGCGATTGAAGGCGATCGATCCGACCAAAGCGCTGGCGATCGGGCCTGCAGGCGCGCCAACGGTGATCGAATTCACCGACCCGGACTGCCCCTATTGCCAGGCGCTCGAGCGCTTCTGGAACACCAAGGCGGTCGAGGGGAAGAAGGTCCGCCGGCTCGTGTTCTTCGTGAGCGGCATCCATCCATCCGCCGCGGCGAAGGCCGAGCACATACTCTGCTCAAGCGACAAGGAGGCGGCGTTCAGAGCGGCCTATGCCGGGCAAACCCCGCCGGTGTTCAGACAATGCGCCGAGGGGCACGCCAGGGTCGAAGCCGATGCCGCGCTCGTCGCCAAAATCGGGATCACCGGCACGCCGACGCTGATCGTGGATGGCAAGCTCGTCTCCGGCTTCCAGCAGGGAGAGCTCGAGGCTTTCCTCGATCGCCAAGGCGCCTCGAAGGCGTCGCCCGGCGCCGACAACTGAGTGCAGCGATCTTTCGCGCCGCGGGCGCCGCGAACACCAGATCCAGCAAAACCGGAGACGGCGGGCTCGTCAGGAGCCGTCCACCGACGCCCCGGCTGAAATCGATCGGACGGCTCCCAGCCAATGGAGCTTAGCAATGATGCGAAATTTCGGATCCCGGGCGCTTGGCGTCGCCAATGTCGCCCTCCCTTTTGCCGCGATGGCCGTGATCGCCGGGCCCGCCCATGCCTTCTCGGCCCCGGCGCAAGGCGATCTTGGCTACGACATCTACGACATTGTCGTGAACAAGGGCGTGAAGGGCCCGCTGGGCTTCGTTGGCGGCGTTGCCGCCTTCCTGTTCGGCGTCTCTCGCCTGTTTTCCAACATCATGATCGGCATCCCGACGATCGTCGCGGCGGTCTGCCTCATCAAAGCGGACAGCATCCTCCAGACCTTCGGGATGATCGTCTGACACCCGCGGCGCACTCACGCCCGGGCTGAAGCCCGCGCGCGGATTTCGCGCCGCCCACGAGCTGGGGGCCGATGGTCGGTCCCCGGAGACCGATGTCCTTTGCGGGCATCATGAAGCGGAAGGAGGAGGGCGATGGACGAACGTCTGCCGCAATATCTGCACCGTCCCGTCCAGATCCTGTGGTTCGGATCGGACGAGTTCGTCCTCGCGACCTCGACGGTGTTCGTCGCCGCGATCGTCGGCGGCATGATCGGTTGGGCGCTCATCCTTGCCCTCCTCCTTTTCATTCCCTGGAAGCGCTCGAAACCACGCGGCTATCTCGCGCACCTTGCGTGGCGCTGGGGCGTGGTGGGCTTCAAACATTATCCGGGTCCGACCCAGACCCGGTTCTGCGAGTGATGGGGATGCGCATGTTCATGCGTCCCTCACCCGACAGTGACCCGCTCGCGGCCAAGCCGGCGAGCTATGGGCTGCATCGCTATCTCCAGGGCTCGGCTAACCTCTTCGAAGAGAACCGGCTCTTGAAGGCGGCGATCGCCGGCCTGTTCGGGGTGAGCGCGGTGCTCGGCGCGGTCATCTATTCGACCAACCAGAATGCGCGGACCGTGGTCGTCCCGTTTGGCGCGGGCGGCGACCTCTACATCACCGGGAACAAGCCGTCGGAAGCCTATATCCGCACGATGACGCGCGACATCATCGCGCTCTCAGGGACATGGTCGACCTATTCCGCCGACCGGCAGTTCCAGGAGCTGCTGTCGATCGTCCACCCGTCAGCCTACAATGCGATGCGCGACAGCCTCAATCGAGTGCTCGACGAGCTCGCCAACAACCCGACCCTGTCGATCGCCACCTACATCCGTGGCGACCAGTCGGTGACCTGGACCGCGCACGACATCGTCGTGCCGGTCGAAAAGGTCCGCGTGATCGGCGGGGTGATCCGCAAATTCCGGGGCAATATCCGCATCGGCTATGCGATCGACCACGGTCGCTTCTGGCTGACGCGCCTCACCGAGGAGCAGTTCGATGCCGAAGCTCGCTAGCCGGGGCGCGATCGCGCGCGTCCTCCCACTCATGGTGGCGCTCACCTGTGCTCTCCCCGCTGCGGCGCAAAATATCCACGCGCTGCCCGACCAGACCAGCCGAATCCGCCTCTCCAACCGGGACATCAATCATATCGTCTGCGAGGGCGGCGAGATCGAGGACGTCAAATTCTCGGCCGAGAAGGGCCTCGCGGTCGAGAAAGGCGGCTCGGACGCATGGATCAAGTTCCTCGTCCGCGAGACCGATGATCAGGGGCAGGTCACCAGGACCTTCGTCACCCAGCCCGCAGAATTCTACGTCCTGTGCAACGGCGCGACCTATCCGCTCTATGCGGAGCCGGCCGAGATCCCCGCGCAGACGGTGATCCTCGAGCCGGGCCGACGCCAGCAGGCGCGTGCCAATACCGATCTCCTCGGCCCGCTGGTCGAAGAGGAGCGCGCGGTATCGATCACGCTGGCGCTGCTCGAAGACCGTATCCCGGCGAGCTTCACCGAGATCGCACCCGATGCCGCCACTTTCCGTATCACTGCCCTTCCCGCTCTCAGCATTCGTGAACGCCGGCGCCTCGCGATCGAAGGTTCTGGCCTCGACGCATCGGAATACCTCGCCAGCGCCGCGCAGCCGGTCTCGATCCGCGAACAGGATCTCGTCGATCCAGCGCTCGGGGCCGGGATTTTTGCGATCACCGCCGAGAAAACCAGGCTCGCCACAGGCGAGACAACACGCCTCGTCGTGATCCGCCGCGGGGTCGCTCGGTGATGGCGAGCGATCACAAATCCGGCGCTGGTGATCAGTCGTCCCCCTCACCCGAGGCGTCGGCGAACCGTCCACCCGAGGTGGTTTCAGGTAGCGCCCGTCCCGCGCTTCTCGACGTGAAGGCGCAGTGGGCGCGACTTTCTGCCAAACAGAAACTCCGCGCCAAACAATCAGGGGTTGCGACCGCCGTCGGGCTGCTCGGCCTCGGCCTCTATGGCGCGACCGGGCACAACGAAGCGCCAAGACCCGCCGCCGAAGCCGCCAAACTCGACATGGGCGCAGGTCTGCGCGGCGACAGCCTCGAGGTGAAATTGCGCGGGGATCTGAAGGCAATCCTCAGCGGCCAGCAATTGCTCGGCGACCGCATCAGCGCGATCGAGGAGGGCAAGGTCGTCCCCGGCAGCAAATCGCCGGGGACGAACGGATTGCCGCCCGGCATCGCGGATGGCGATCTGCCGCCCGCTTTACCCGGCGCCGCGCCGCATCTGCCCGTCCCACCCGTGACGGGTGACATTGGCGCTGACGCCGACCGACTGCCGCCGCCGCCGACCGCGCCTGCCGCCCCACCCGCACCGCCGGTCGAGAAAACGGTCGGCACGATCGGCTCGGCGACCAGTCCGGTCGTGCCCAAGGCCAGTGGCGATGGCTCGCCCGCGGCCAAAAAAAAGAATCGGACGATTTACTTGCCGCCTGGTTTCATGAAGGCGCGGCTCCTGACCGGGGTCGATGCGCTGGCGAGCCGCGATGCGACGAGCAATCCCGAACCGATCATCGCCCGCGTCCAGGCACCGGCCGTGCTTCCCAATGAGGTGAAGGCCAATCTCGCCGGCTGCTTTGTCGTCGGCAATGCAACCGGCAGTCTCGCCAAGGAACGGGTCGAGATCCAGCTCGTCACCTTGTCGTGCGTCGATTTCGACGAGCATTCGGTCGTCGACCAGCCGGTCAAAGGCTTTTTCGTCGATACCGACGGCAAGAAGGGACTGTCGGGCAAAGTGGTGACGCGCGCTGGCGCGACGCTGGCCCGCGCGTTCATCGCCGGCACGCTGAGCGGTATCTCGCAATCGGTCGAGAACACCTTCGGCTCGACCTCGACCTCCGCGCTCGGCACGGTGCGCACGCTCGATGCGGGCGATGCGGCGAAGACCGGCATCGCCGGCGGGCTCTCCAAATCGTCCGAGAAACTCACCGATTTCTACCTCGATCTCGCGCGCCAGGCTGGCCCGATCGTCGAGGTCGGCGCCGCCAAGGATGTGGTGGTCGTGATCCAGGAAGGGGTCGCGCTCGAGATCAAACCCAGCGCGGGGAGCAAATTCTGATGCCCGCGACAATCGGAGAAGCCAAAATGGCGGAACAATCCGACTATCGGCGCGCACGCAATTTGCGCGGCAGGACAGCGTTCGTTCTCGCCCTGCCATTTGCCCTGGGCGGATGCGCGACCCTCGGATCACTCCTGTCGCCTTACAGCGAGAAGTTCAGCTGCAAGAATTCCGACCATGGCCAATGCGTCCATCCGGAGCAGGCGTGGAATGACGCCGTCGCCGGCCGCGCGCCGCGATCGGATCCAGCCGTCACGCGCGACAGGAAATTGCTCGGCGCGGCGCCGAACTCAGGCCGCCAGGTCAGTGATGCCAGAACTGCAGCAACGCCGGCAAAGCCGGCCCGTGATCGCCAGGCTCCCGTTCCCGCGGTCCCACGCGCCAGCTTCGGCGAGACTGCTGCAATCGATAGCCCGGCATCGCCGATGCTCAAGCCATCGCGCACGATCCGGACCCTGATCCTCCCCTATGCCGACCGACAGCGCCCCGACCGGCTCTATATGCCGCGGTTCGTCTATTCGATCCTCGGCCGCCCGACCTGGGTGGTCGGCGACTATCTCGTCGAGCCAGTCGGCCGCGCGCCCAATCCGCCGGTGCTGCGTACGGCCCGCGATACGGGCGCCACCAGCACCGAGATCTCCGCGGATGCCAGCCCGCCTGCACTCACCGTAGATCATGCCGCCACCGACAACGCGCGCGAGGCGATCCGCGACGCAGACGTGCCCACGGCGCCATCCCCAGCCACACCAAATGCGCCCAATGCGGATCACAGCGATGCAGGCCCGGAACCCCGGTCATGAGCCCGCGCGCATCGGGGGCCGACAGCGGCCTTTCGTTCCGCCGGCTCCACGCCTCGGTTGCTCGCGATGCCTATTCCGATTTCCTGCCGCTCGTCGCCTGGGTCGAGGAAGAAGAGGCATTCCTGTGCATCGACGATGGCTGGGGCCAGGCATGGGAGCTGACGCCCTCGGCGTACATGTTCACCCATGTCAGCCAGGCCCTGCTCGGGCTGCTCAATGTGCAATTCCCCGAAGGGACGGTGCTGCAGCTGATCAGCTTTGCCGACCCGCTGATCGACGGCGCGCTCGACGCCTATCTTGATTTGAAGACCCGACCCGATCCCCTGGTCCAGGCATCGGCCCGCCGCACCGCCGATTATCTCCGAAGTGGTACGGCCGGGGTTGGTGCGCTCCATGGTATCCCGGTGCGCGATTTCCGGCTGTTCCTCGCGGTCAAGACGCGCGTGAAACTCGGCGCTGACCTCAGGCGTCAGGTCGAGGAGCAGCTCGCCAAAATGGGCATCCGCCGGCTTCCGCCCGAGGAGCTCGTCCGTTTCTATCGCCGGATCTTCAACGGCGTTTTCGCCGATGCGCCAGGCGTGTTCGTCAGCGCCGCCGGTGACAGGCCGGCGCCGGCGATCAGGAAGCAGATCATCGATGCCGGCCCCGATCTGCTGTTCGATGGCCCCGAACTCTTCCTCGGCAACCAGGTTGCGCGCTGCCTGACCCCCAAGGCGCCCGCGCGGCGGATTACCGCCGAACGCGCCAACCGCCTGATGGGCGGGATGCGCGGGAGCGCGGAAGACAGTGACCAGATCGGCGGACCATTCCTCTACTGCCTCTCGGTACTGTTCGATGTCTCGCAGTTCGAGGTGCACAAACGTGCACAGATCCTCTCGGCGCAGAAGGCGGCCGGAAGCTTCGCGGTCGAGGTCGGCAAGCAGATCGAGGAGATCGGCTGGATCCTCGACGAGGTCTCGAACAGCCGCTTTGTCTCGGTGATCCCGACCGTCTGGGTGTTCGGCCGCGACAGCGCCCAGGCGCGCGAGATGGCGGCGCGGGCCAAGCGGCTTTGGGAATCCGAGCCGCTCCCGTTCATGGTGCAGGAAGAGAGCTATCTCTTGCCCGTCCTCCTCGCCGCCAGCCTGCCGTTTGGACTCTATCCTGAAAAACGGACGCTGAAGCTGCTTGAGCGTGACTTCCGCATGCCGGCCCGCGCCGCCGCGGTGATGGCACCAGTCCAGACCGACTTTCGCGGTGGGGGCCGCCCGGCGCTGCTTTATGTCGGGCGCAAGGGCCAGCTCATCACGCTCGACCTGTTCGATCCCCGGATCAACAATTACAATTTCATCGTCTCGGCCGAGAGCGGCGCGGGGAAAAGCTTCCTTCTCAATAACCTTTGCCAGCAATATTATGCGCAAGGCGCGCTCATCCGCATCATCGATATTGGCGGGAGCTATCGCAAGCTCTCAACGCTCTGCTCGGGCCGCTATATCGACATCGGCGAGGAAAACCTTGTCCTCAACCCGTTCGACATGGGCCTCGCGCTCGACGGCGAGGACAAACAATCGGCGATCGCCATGGCGGTCGCGATCGTCGCTGAAATGGCCAATGCCTCGACCAGAAAACCGGTCACGACATCGGAATGGAACCTTCTCAAATCCGCGGTGCAATGGACCGTCGATACGAGGCGCGGCCATCATGGCGTGGATGCGGTCCGCGAATGGCTTGGCCGTTACCCGGACAATGCAACGAGCGATTTCGACCGCGTCGAGCATCTCGTGCCGACGGCGCGCGAGCTTGCCTTCAACCTGAGGGATTTCGGGTCGGACGGGGCCTATGGCCACTTCTTCAACGGCCGCTCCACCCTCGATATCTCCCATGACGAATTCGTCGTCCTCGAGCTCGAACGGCTGAAAGCACTCCCCGACCTCTTCAACGTCATCGTCATGGTGGTGGTGAACGCGGTCACCCAGGAACTCTACCTCTCGGCGCGCGACCGGCCACGGTTCGTGCTGTGCGACGAGGCGGCGCAGTTCATGACCAGGAGCGATGGGCAGGATCTGTCGCGGCTCGCCGAGGCGTTCGGCCAGGGTTATCGCCGCGCGCGCAAATATCAGGGATCGTTCGGGATTGTGCTGCAGAGCATGAACGACCTCCTGCTGTTCGGCGGGACGGGCCAGGTCATCCTCGAAAATGCCGCGACGCGCTTCCTCCTGCAGGGCTCGACCTATGACAAAGCGGTCGAGAACAAGATCCTCGATTATTCGGGGTTCGTCCTCGACCTCCTGAAATCGGTGAGGAACGCCAAGCCCAATTATTCGGAAGTCTTTATCGACTCACCGCTCGGGCTCGGCATCGCCCGGCTGGTCGTCGATCCCTTCTCTTATTGGATCAACACCTCAGCGCCCAACGAGGTCGCCGCGTTTGAGGCGCGCCTGCGCGCCGGCCGGTCGCCGCTCGAGGCGATCTGCGAACTCGCCGGCATCAATCCGGCGGAGGTGCTCGGAACACCGGCTTCGACCAGCATTGCAGGGAGGATCGCATGATGCGTCCGCTCAATGGCGAGCAGCTCAAGCTCGACTGGGACAGTGACCCGGCGATCGAGGCGATGATCGAGGCGCGCGTCGCCGAGCGCGCCGAAGCGGCTGCGTTCCTCTGGCGCCTGCGGCTGGTGGCGATCGAGACCTGCATGCTCGGCGGTCTGGTGATCGCCGCCGGTCTCGCACTCCGGCAGCCGACGATTCAGGTGATCCGTGCCGGCGTGCTGATCGCAGCCGCCTGCTTTGTCAGCGGCATGCTGCTGATCGGCCTTTCAGGCGCGTTTGGGGTGATCGTCTCGAGGCTTCGCCAATGGAGGCAAAAATGACCGATCCAATCGAAAGCCATGTGCATCCTCACATATTGGAATTGATCGACGAACTGGGTGCGAACATCGGGCTCGATCGCAGTCCCGGGCAGAGCCCGCATGCCTATCTCGCCCAGCTCCTCTGGTTCCAGAAGCGTGAACAAGGCCTGATGGTGGGCAATCTCAGGACCGCGACGGATGTGATCCGCAGATCAACGGCATTGCTCAACGAGACGCTCCGTAACAATTGGTGGTACTTGATCATCGGCGCACTCCTGCAGACCTTCTGGGCAGTCGTGCCATTGGTGCCGCTGATCCAGTTATTGGGAGGGCCCGTCACCGTATATGCCGCATGGGTCGCCCTCATCTGTCTTGCGCCGGTAATCGCGAAGGCTGTCTTCGAACTCTACTGGCGCATCCGCGGCGACTCCTCTGAACTAGAGGGGGGCAAAAGCGCATGAACGGGATCTTCTCCTCGGCCCCGACCTCGCGCGCGGTTCGACTGGTCATCGCCAGCAATGGGTTACTGCTGATCCAGGCCACGATTACCTGGTACCTCCCCAGTTCAGAAAATGAGGCGCGACTGTTGATCGTCGCCACTTGCGTGCCGGCGATCATAGCACTTGTGCTCGCGATACGCGGTGAAAGCCGTCGCGATCGCGCTCAACGATGGGGGCATCACCATGCCCGGTGAAGTCACCACCAGCCGCCGCCGCTTCGGCGCGGCAATGCTGCTATCGACGATGTGCGCACCCTCGTCGGCCTATGCCGATACAAGCACGATCGGACGGACCTGGCCGATCGCCGAGCCCGATGCGCTGAGCGAGATCGAGGGCCGCGCGGGGAGCGTTCCCGATATGCGCAAAGCCTTCGGCCCGCGCCAGATCTGGTCTGCGATGAAGGCAGCGGTACTTGGCCGGTCACCCGCCGACCGCATCCGCAGCATTGTCCCCTTCTATACGCTCGACGGCGAGATCCGCCTTCCCGATGGACGGCTGCTTTACGCCAAGGGCTATACGTTCAACCCGCTCGCCTATGTGTCGCTGCCGCAGCGATTGATCGTGGTGCACCCCCGCGATCTCAACTGGGCCATCAGAACCGCCGCCCCAACCGATTTCATCCTGCTCGCAGCCGGATCGGCCGGAGATGCGGATCCGATCGGCGCGAGTGAGCGACTTGGTCGGCCAATCTTCCTGCTCGAGGAGCGTGTGAAGGCACGGCTCAGGCTCAGCGTTGCCCCCGTTATCGTCGCTCAACAAGGACAGAAGCTCCTGCTGACCGAGGTTGATGCGGACAGGATCGCAAAGGGTTCGCGCAAATGAGGCCCGCCCGGCATCTCGCGGTCTCGATCGCAGCGACCATGTCCGCGCTCTGCGCTGCGGCTCCCGCCCACGCCTCCAAATGCGAGGCGGGCAAGATCTTCAACCCCATCACCAAGGTGCGCTGGTCGTGCATCTTCCCGATCACGATTGGCGGGGTCCGGATCGGTCCGCATGATCTGTTGGGCAAAGCGCTCGACGCCCAATCCACCTCCAAGCCCTTATGCGCCTGCCGCAAAGGGGCGACCTTCTGGTTCGGGGTCAAGGTCAGCTTCTGGTCACCCAACCGCATGATCGACGTGGTGACCGAGCCCGGCTGCATGATGGCATTGGGCGCCGACATCATGCCGACCCACGGTCGGCTCCAGGGCAGCCAGACAAGCATTGCCGACGGCACGAACACCCGCAAGATGTTCGCGCAGCTGCATTATTACATCTCGCCGGTCTGGAAGATGCTCGACATGTTCACCGACCTGCCGTGCCTTGAAGACAATGGGTTCGATGTCGCGCTGATCACCGAGGTCCTGCCGACCTGGC
Organism: Sphingomonas sp. NPDC092440; assembly: GCF_044754985.1. NCBI lineage: Bacteria > Pseudomonadati > Pseudomonadota > Alphaproteobacteria > Sphingomonadales > Sphingomonadaceae > Sphingomonas > Sphingomonas sp. NPDC092440. The sequence continues at coordinate 40,090 of NZ_JBIVQA010000017.1, forward strand.
AGTCGGCGACGCTGGGCGCGATCATCCAGCCGGAGGCGATCCTGTTCGGCAATCCCGCCGCCGGCCTTGCCTGCATGGCCGACAGCGCGGCAGCCGCCTCCGGCAAGGTTGTCGATCCCTTGTTCTGGTGCATGGGCTCCTGGGGCTCGACCTATCCGATCGCCGGCGACATCCATTTCGACGACAGCGTCGAGGCCTGGGCGGGGCTTGCCGCGCGCGGGCTGTTCATGATGGGCCGGCTTGGTGCGCTCACCATCAGCTCATCCGACGGTTGCTCGTTCATTCCTCAGCCGGTCTGGACCAAGAGCCGTTACAAATTCCAGCTGATGGAGCCGGTCAAAGGCGGCCAGTGCGTCAATGTCGGACGCCCCGGATCGCTCTGGACCAGCGCCAAACACGCGCCGGGCAAGGACAATGCCCAGTTCATGCTCTTCGAAAAGACGATTTGCTGCGCCGGGGTGTCGGTGCCATGATTCAATCTCAATTTGGTTGCCCATTGCGGCCCTCCACTTCGCACCGCCGATTCGCGCAGCGCACCGATGGCGGGGAGGTTTCGCACACGTTTCGAGCAATGCCGCTGCTCCCCGGCACGGTATTGCCCGGACGGTCGGCGTGGCTGAGCCGGGTAGCAACCCCAGGGTTACCTCCGCTTACGACCACGTCGACCGCTTTAGAAGATCTGGCGCCCGAAGCCGATCGAGAGTCCCGCACTAGTGCGGGACAAGGAGGCCGCCTGCGGAGCACCGCAAGCTGCACGCCGGTCACGGGTACCGGAGGCGCCATGAGCGGATCGTCGGGCATTTACGGTGCCCAGACGAGCTTTCCCGGCCCATGGTCTGGCCATCCGCCCCGCAAAGGAGCATATTCAGCGATTGAAGGGGCGGCGTCCCTTTCCCCGGGATCCGCCGCTCCTGCGGTCAGCGCGGCCAATTACCTCGACGATCGCTGCACGGCGTTCCATACCCAGCTGCCGATCGTGGCCGCGCTGGCCGCTATTGAGGCCTGCGCTGCCCTAATTGTCAGCCTGCGCCACATCGCGTGTGATCGTTTTCAGCTTCGGTTTCACAAATTGTGCCGCTGTGCAGTCCGCATTGGACAAACGACCATGAAGCGGCGCTCGATCCTCGCCCTGATGGCGGTCGCATTACCAAATGCCGGTTTCGCGCAATCGAGCGATGATCGCGCTCGCGCAGCAGCAGCCGCGTCACGCGCAAAGTCATCGACGAGCGACAAACTGCTCCAGAACTATGTGAAACCCGGGCTCGCCGGCCAGCCGATTTCCACTGTGGATTCCAGCCGCACATTCACGCCCTCACTCGCGTGCCAGAAAACCGCAACTCTGCTCGAGCTTCTCGTTCAGCCGGCCGCTTCCGGCGATCTCGACATGGTGCGCATTAGTCGCGACACCAATCTCGACGGCAAGTTCGACGCGACCGCGACCCTGCCTGTTCCGGTATCGGGGATCTGCGCCAACGGCATCATCTCGTGCGACCCAGGCACCTGGAACAATTGTCACAGCTATCGCTGGTCGGTCGACGGCTCCGCCGCCCCAAGGCTCGAAACGGCGGTGATGACCGATCTTGCCGGCTGTTATTGCATCAACAACAGCTGCGGCAGCGGGCTCGCGATCGCCAATCTGCCCTCAATCCTCAAGGATCTGGGCGGCGGTGTCGTCGCCGCGCTTACGACCGCCGATCCGCGCTACGGCATTGCCGAGGCGCGGATCGATGGCCCGGTGATCTCTTATGTCGGCGCGCAAAGCACCGCCTGCACCGCCTCGCCGTCGGTGGGCCAGACCGCCTACCGCGCGAACCCGGCCGCGATCGCCGGCGATGCTGCCGCCGCGGCTGCCTCAAGCCCGGTGTTCCAGATGCTGGCCGGCTCCCCGGCCGCTACGTCCAGGACCGAGGAAGTGCGCAACTGTACCGTCAGGCGGCAGGTCAGGCTTACCGGCGCGACACCGCGTGACGTGATCGCGCGGACCTCGGGCGGCTATGGTGATTATGTCAGCCCGGGCGGCGACCGGATCACCTTCCAGATGGGATCGCCGGTCAACAACTCACTCACCGGCGGAAGCTGCTCGCTATTCGATTTTCGGATGCGGCTGAGCGTCATCGATCCCGATCGGCTGACCGATATCCGTCTCACCCGCTACGAGATGGATGACTGGATGCAGGTCTATATCGATGGCCAGCTTGTCTATGCCGATCCGTCGACCTGGCGCAGCCCCGGATTGCCGTCTGCCAGTTGTGACCGGAAAACCAACTGGCAGGGCGCCCCCAATCTCGATCTCAAGCCGTGGATGACCCGCGGCGATCACGAGATCAGGATTGCCCTCGCGGTTGGCGGTAACGGCGAGCTCGATGCGCAAATCGATGCGGCCATCGATACAAGCTGCCGGGCATCGGAGAATGTGGTCGATGGCTGTGCAAGCTATGCCGGCAACGCAGCCTGCCGGCTCACCGACGAACATGTCGATGGCGTCGCGACAATCGTCAACGGTATTCGTACCGGCCTTACCCCGCTGCCCCAGACCCGCGTCATCGCGGGCGGCGCCTGTTCGCTATCGCTAGCCCGCGACTTCTTCGAAAAAGAGCGGCGCTATCGCTGCCGCGTCGACAGCGGCATGCCCGACCCCGACACCAGCCGCGGCGCATGGATCATCGATCATTCGACCGAGGCGATGCTCGCCGATCGCACTCGTGCGAGCGACGGAAGCTATTCGTCGACGACACGCAACTTCGCGCTCCCCGACCGCGGCAGCGTCAGCGCGTGCGAGCCGGTCTGCAAGACGCGGCGCCCGCAGACCAATAATGCCGCCGCGCTCGATGGCGTGACGGGCGGCAAACAGAACACCCCCGCCGGCTGGGATATGATCTACCACACCTGCCAGGACAGCAATGTGTGCCCGGTCGGCGATGGCGAGGAACTCGTCCAGGGCTGCGGCTGCATCGACGATTTTCCGGAAGCCGTGGTGATGATGCAGACGATGCGGCTCGGCGGAACCGATCTCGTCTGCACGAGCGGGCCGCGGTGATGCGCTTGCCTCGCCCTGTCCTCGTAAGCCTGTTGCTCAACGCGACCTCACTGGTCCCGGCAACAGCAGCCGCCCAGCAAATCTGCGCGGTCGATCTCAACGGCAATGGCGATGCCGCTGACACGGGGGAGACCGCGAACTGCCATCTGACCGCAACCGGCGGCTATGCCTGCCCGATCGGCGAGACCGCCTGTATCGCCGACGCCGCCGGCGCGATGCAATGCCCGCTTGGGCCCCAATATGCCTGTGCGGCGCCTGCGTCAGGCGGCCCGGCGACCTGCTCCGCCAACGCCTGCATCGATACGTCGAGCCATCCGATTGTCGAAGCACCGCCAGTCAACGATCCGGGCGTGCTGCCCGATGGCCCGGTCGACGCCGAAGGAAATTGCCTCGGGCAGATCGAGATCTTCGCCGGGCACGGCGCGCGCTGCCGCCCGGCTGGGCTGTTCACCACCTTCTCCAATTGCTGCAAGGACAAGGGCAAGATCGTCAAAGATGGGATGGGTGGCTCGCTCACCTCCATCTCGACCAAGATCGCGGTCGCACGCGGCGTCTTCACCGGCATGAAGGCCGCTTATACCGCGTTCAAGGCGGGCGCGACCGCGAGCCAGGCCGCCAGTTCCGGCGCGCACGCGATGATCGCCGGCATCGATCCCACCTCGATCGCGATCAGCCTTGCGGTCAATTTCATGATCGAGGTGCTGCTGCAGGGCTGCGACCAGGAGGATATGGAGGTCGGCATGCTCCGCGGTTCGGGCATGTGCCATGAGGTCGGGAGCTATTGCACTGCGAGCGTCCTCGGGATCTGCCTCCAGAAGGCCAGGGGCCATTGCTGCTTCAATACGAAGCTCGGGCGGATCATCCAGGAACAGGGCCGGCCCCAGATCAAATCGTTCAATGCCAAGGGCTGGGGCACCCCGAAAAACCCCTATTGCCGTGGCTTTACGGCCGAAGAATTCCAAGCGCTCGATTTCTCGAAAATGGATCTCTCGGAATATTATGCCGAGATCGAGACGCGCGCCCAGACGCAAATCCAGACCGACATGAAGGGCAAGATCGATGCGTATCAGCAGACGATCAACCATTAGTCGCGCGCTCGTCGCGGTGACGCTGGTGCTGCCGGCCACGACCGCCAGCGCTCAGGACATACCTCCATCCGCCACTCCCGGCGCGAAGGCCAGGATCCAGTCCGAAGGCGATGCCGCGATGGAGCGCATGAAACAGGCGCTGACAAAGGCCAGGCGCGCGCCGGTCAACTCGCCCAGACTTCCGGCAGCGCCCGACGCCATCATGCAGCGCCGCGCCTTCAATGGCCTCGCCCGCCGTACGGTCGACGCTGACGTGGAGAAGCGCGCCGGCGCTGATATCAAGGCTGCGCGCGCCGCACTGATAAAGGAGCGCAGCGCGGCCAGCGCCCGGATCGCGCAAGCGCTCGGGCTCGAAGCACCGGAAGCAGCCGCGCTGGCCGCCGCCGCGCCGGCGCCGGTAACTCGCTCCCGCATGCCGTTGTTGATGGTGTCATCGGCAATGCCGATCGCGACCCTCCGTACCTATGCCACGCAGCTCGAACGCGTCCATGGGGTCATGGCGTTCCGTGGCATGCCGGGCGGCATGAGCAGGGTCGCGCCGATGGCCAAGCTCTCGGCTCAGATCCTGCGCATCGCCCCTGGCTGCGAGGGTCCGGCCTGCGCGATGCACGATGTCCAGATCATCGTCGATCCGCTGGTCTTCCGCCTGCATGGGGTGACGCGCGTGCCTGCTCTCGCAATGATCCCGGGCGATCCCACCCAGCCTTATTGCGAGCGCGACGACCAAAGTCCGCCGAGCGCACATGTCATCTATGGCGATGCCGCGCTTTCCGGCCTGCTCGAAGAGTTTGCCCGCCTCGGGGGAAAGGAGGATGTGCGCGATGCTCTCGCTCGTCTGGCACCTCGCTAAGCGCGCTGCGCTCGAGGCGAAGGATCTGCCGCTCCGCGCGGCCGTCGCGCTCGGCGCAAGTGGCCTCGGGCAACCGCCGCGGCCCGCACAGCTTTTCAAGGCCTATGGCATCGTACTGCCGATCGGTCTTTTTGCCTGGTGGGCGATGCCCCAGGCGACACTGGTGATGACGCCTTCGATTGACGCCTGGGTGATCCACCGCGCGCCCGGTCCAATCTTCCGCGGCGACTTGGTCTCCTTCTCGCTGTCGCATCCGATCGCCGGGCCGAGACCGGTCGGCGTCACGAAATATGCCTTGTGCATGCCGGGCGACCGGATCGCGATGGTCGAGAAGCCCTCGCGCGCGGCGGGCGGGCTCGACGGATATTATTATTGCAACGGCCATTTGCTTGGGGTCAGCAAGGCGCGAACCGCCGATGGGCGGACGCTCTCACACTGGCGGCCCGACACCGCGCTGATCAAACCGGGCACGATCTTCGTCGGCTCGTCGCATCCCGACGGCTTCGACAGCCGCTATTACGGCCCGGTCGCGATCGAGCGCCTCACCCGTGCGGAGAAATTGCTGTGAGGCGCCTTGCCCTGGTCGGTGCTGCCGTGATCGCTGGCATCAACCCGGCAGCAACCTCGGCGCAAACCACGCCACCCGCCGCGCGCGAAGCGCGCGGTTATTGGTGGTATGAACCACCCCCTGCCCCGCCAGCGCCCGACGATGACAAGGAGGTCGTTGCAAAACCCGAGATCCCGCCGATGGCGGTGCTCGCAACCTGGTCGCCGCCGCGCATCGCCAAGCTCATTACCCAGCAGCGCGATTATGCCGCGACGGTGCTAACGGTCGATGCGGTAGCCGATTTCTGGCGGCTGCAGGATTTTGCCCGGCGCAAGGCGCGCGCGTTCGCCGGCGTGACGCAGCTTGCGCTGCTGCTTCATCCCGAGCTCAACGCAAAGGCCGCAAATCCCATGATCGGCGAGGCGCGCGATGTGCTGGGAGCCCATAAGGACGAGGTTCGCCGGCAATATCTGCGCGCGCGCAGCAGCGAATTTGCGCTCGTCATGTTTGGCCGGACGACGTGCGGTTATTGCCGCGTCCAATGGCCGATCGTTCAGCGGTTCCAGGACGAAATGGGCTGGCAGACAAGCCAGATCGATCTCGATCGTCGGCCTGATCTCGGGAGCCGGTTCGGGGTCGAGGTGACCCCGACGATCATGGTGATCCGTCGGAACTCGGCCCAGCGCATGGTGATCGCCGCCGGGGTCGAGACCTATCCCAATCTCGCCCAGGCCGCCTATCAGGCAGCGAAACTCCTCAGCGGCGACATCCGCCCCGAGCAATGGCTGACCGGGGCGGGCGAAGAGGATGGCTTTTTCGATGCGCTCGCCAATGGCCCGGTGTCATCCGTGGATCCAAGAACGACAGGCGAAAGCCGGGTTTCAGGCACTGAGGCTCGGCGATGAGCAAATGCAACGCAATCAGGCGCGGTCGCCTTCCTGCCGGATACGAAATTGCGGCAGGCGACGCTCATACTTCTCCGGCCCATCCCGCCTCGATCGCCTCATTCATCTCCTCAATCGAAACAGGCCGTTGGCCCTCGCGTTTCAGGATGCCGAACACCTTGGAGATTTTGCCACTTCGGCGATCCACACGAAGTTCAATCGCGCCGTCGGGTAATTTACAGGCAATAAGCCTCGATCCGGGGACGGCGCCGAGATGCGTGAGCACGCTTTCATCGAGCGTAATGCTTCCTTCGGCGTCCACGGTGACGACCGGCAATCTCGCCTCCCTTTCTTTCCCCGGCATAAGTCGCTCCGTCCTGATGTTACCATTGGTACGGCGTATGGCGTTGTCGGTCGAGGCAGCGCTCCTCTTCGTCGCCAGTGGTTCGCTCTCTTCAGCATCGGCCCAATTAGTCACGCGCGATATTGCCGCGCGAGCCGCAATCCATCCCGTAGCCACCGCAGCCGAAGTCAAATCATGGCTTGTCCGCGTGACGCAAACACGCGAGTTCCCGCCCGACTTTGAGCCGACCCTAAAAGCACAGGCGCCGCTCTATGTGATCGAAATGAGCACCGCGCCGGGCTGCGCGCCCTGCGCTGATCTCTGGACCAGGCTCTTCGCCTTCAAAGCGCACTATGGTTGGCAGGTACGGACGATCGGCAATGACGAAGCAATGCTGCGCTCCGGCCGGCTGGGTCTCCCATGGGTCGGTAATCCGGTTGCTTGGGTGCGATCGACCTCTGACCCCAACCGGATAGTGCCGATCGCCATCGGGACTGACCACGACGTCAATATCGCCCGCAATGCCTATCTCGCCGCCAAGATGTTGACCGGCGTACGCGCCGCGGTCGGCGTGCGGGCCATGTCCAAATTTACAGGGATCGTCGATAGCCCGCCCAGGCGCATGATCTCGAAATCCGGTCTCGCACGCAGATGAGCCGGTTCCGGTCTTCTTTTCCGACTGCTCATGCTGCCCCGAGCCGGGGAACTCCGCGCATGATCCGCTTCGGACTCGGGAACGACGTAAAGCGAGCGCCGTATCTTCGCGATACGCAAGGCAAGCGTCGTCTCATCGGCTTGCCTCTGTCCCAGCGATGCGACGGCCGGCGTTTCACCGATCAGCTCTGCCAGTTCGGCCTCGATGCGGCGGTCATTTATCCTTGCAAATATGGAGTCCTATCCCCGATTTGCACGGTTATCTGCGGAACGAGGTGGGCTGAAATCAGCCTTCGACCCAGCGCGATCGATCGCTATCTCAAACTTTTTCAAAGCTTTACCGAGACAGCTAAGCGCGGTTGGGGCGCCTTCCTGTCTTCCTCAACACAAGGAAGCCCCGAATGTCCCCCTTCCCCACGCGCCTGAGCCTTGCCGCTAGCCTGATTGTCGCCGCCTGCACCATCGCCAGTCCCGCGCATGCGCAAGGCTGGGCGGAAAGCTGGTTCGACAATGTCACCTATACCTCGCCCGGAAGCTTCGAGGATCAGACGCGCGGTTATGTGACCGCGGGCGGCATGTCGGGCCGGGTCGACGTCCACAACGACTATCTCATGTCGATCACCCTGCCCAAGGTGAAAGCCGGGTGCGGCGGGATCGACATGTTCCTTGGTGGCATGTCGTTCCTCGACCCCGACTATCTGGTCCAGAAGCTCGAGACGATCCTCCAGGCGGCACCAGCCGTCGCCTTCCAGTATCTCCTCGAAACGCTCGACGAGAAAATGGGCAACATCATCTCGAAGATGGAGGCGGCGACCAACTTCCTCAATTCGATCCAGGTCAATGACTGCCGCCTCGCCAATCGCCTCGTCCAGATCGCGAAGGGCGACGACAATATGTCGGGGATCGTCGAGGAGATGACGGGTTACAAGTCGGTCCGCGAGGGCTTCGCCAAGAGCTGGCAACAGAGCCGCGAAAAGATCCAGGCCAACAAGGGCAACCCGACCGAGGATCTGAAGGACGCCCTCGCCAATTGCCCCGCCGAGGTCACCGACATCTTCCGTACGGGCTCATTGCTCCAGCATGCCGCCGCTCGGGTGGGCGCGAGCGACTGGACCGGGGTCATGCGCGCGCGGGTTGGCGATATCTACATGCGCTGGGACCAGAATGACAAGGTCCCGATCTTCTCGGCGATCCCGGCCTGTCCCAGGCAAGATACCGAGAGCCCGGATGATTTCCTGACCGGCAAGGTGCCGACACGCGCGCTCAACCTGCCGCCGACGGGCGCCGATTGCTCGGTCAACGGGAGCGGACGCGGCGCGCTGATCCTGGCGCGCGAGCGGATGGAGGCGATCTCGGCCAAGATCCGCACGCGCGCCGCGCTGACGCCGGAAGAAAAGCAGTTCGTCGCCAATGTGCGAACCCTTCCCGTCTATCGCCTCCTCGAATGGGGCGTGCGTCAGGGTGTCAGCGGAAGCGTGATCGCGGACACCGACGAGCTCGTCGCGTTGACTCTCGCCTATCAGATGCTCAACGACCTCACCCGCTCGATCGATTTCGCACTGCAAAATGCCGAACGCGGCGCAACCAGTGCCGGCGCGGTCGACGCTGGCAATGCCAACATCTGCCAGACCCGCATCCTCACCAAGGGTATCGAGCAGCTCCGTGAGCTGCGCGACGAGGTACTGCGCCAGCGCGCGCAGATGCGTCAATCCTATATGGCGGCGCTCTCAACCGCGAACCTCTCGGTCACCTATGCCGGCGTCATCCGCCAGCGCGACCGGGACGCGCGCGACGCTTCCGGCGCCGATGCCAGCCGCAACCGGTGACGCGGGTTATGCCGAGATTTCTCAAAGCAACCCTCGCCCTCGCGAGCCTCGTTGCCGCAACCCCGGCGCTGGCGATCGATGCAAGCTTTCACACCTGGGACGGCTTTTCCGAGACGGTCGATGCGTTTCGGCTCGTCGCGATGATCTTCGGCGATCCGCGCTACGAAACGCTAGTGGTGATCATTGCGGTCGCCGGCATCGGGTTCGGCACGGTACTCGCCGCGGTCCGCGGCCAGGGCATGGGCCTTGTTGCCTTCGGGTTCCAGATGCTGGTCGGGATCGGGCTATTCGCAGGGATGATCGCGACCACCGGTACGGTCCATGTCTATGACCGGGTGCGCAATGCCTATCAGCCGGTCGGCGGGGTCCCCAACCTGATCGTGCTGGTCGCCGGCACCACCAACCTCATGGAACGCGCACTCGCCGAGACGATCGACGACAATACGACCGATCCTAACGCGAAACTCGAGTTCGGCGCCGGCGGTCACGCGTTCGACCTGTTCCTCAACGCCGTCTCGCCGCGCAGTCCGATCGTCGATGCCTTTCTCGACGCGACGATCCGCGATTATGTCCGGCAATGCTATCCGGTCGCACGGGTATCGCCCGCATATGGCGTCGACGACGATATGCTGTTCCGCACTTCGAACGACCTCGCCACAGCGTTCGCGGCAATGGCGGGTCCGGCGACCTTCTCCACCGTCTATACCGCGACCGACAAGGCCGGCTCGTCAATGAGCTGCACCGACGCCTGGGGCTATATCGCAGGCCAGCTTTCCGATCCTGCGCGGTTCGACGCCTATAGTAACCAGGTCTGCGCACGCACCGGGTTCGACGTCACCAAGCCCGACCAGCTGAACCGCTGCCGACAGCAGATCGACGCGCTCGGCGGGATGATGCTTGAGACCGACATGAGCCGGCAGAAGTTCCTGACGCAGCTGCTGCTGGGGCAGACGGTTGGCGACATATTGTTCGAGGATTCGCCTGCGACCGCGGCGCGCGTGATGGCCAATCGCGCGATCGGCGCCAATGGTCTTGCGACGCTCTCGACCGCCAATGAATGGATGCCGACGATCCGCGCCGCGGTGTTCGCGATCATGCTGATGATGATGCCGATCGCCTTCCTGTTCATCCTCACCCCGATCAACCTGAGGGTCGCAAGCTTCGCGCTCGGGCTGTTCGTGTTCGTCGCACTCTGGGGGGTGATCGACGCCGGTATCTACCAGCTGACCCTCGGACGCGCGATGGATGTGCTGAGCGAACTGCGCTCGACCCATGTCGCAGCGAGCACCTGGATGCTCGCGCCCTCGGCGGCGATGAAGGCGCTCGGGATCTTCGGCTCGTTCCGGACCGCTGGCGCAGGGCTAGCCGGGGCGTTCGTGTTCACGGTGTTCCGGTTCAGTGGCAATGTGTTCACTGCCTTCACCTCCGGATCGCTCGGCGTTCAGGGTCAAGGGAGCTCGGCCGCGGCGACCGTCTCGACCGGCGAAGGTTATGCCTCCGCACTCGAAGCGCAGGCATCGGCGGGCGGCACGCTCGCCCGCCGGGCGTCGGCGAACAGCTTCGGCGATTTTGGCGAGCGCAGTACGTTCGGTCTCGACCGGGTCTTTGCTTCTTCGGGCGCGGTGCTCGGCGAATATGGCGGCGGGGCAACCGGCACGGCTGCGTTCGGACTTGGCCGTGCCGACGCTGCGCGCGACCTCGGCGGTCTTGCTCCTGCCCTCGCCGGTCGCGACCTCAGCAATCCCGCCACCGTGAGTGCAGTCCGCGCCAACGCCGCAACCAGCGCAATCCACAGCTACGCGCAGCAGGATGCGCTTCGCGCCCTCGGTACCGGCTATTTTGGCGAAGGCCAGACAGGCGAGCGCGCGTTCGCGGCGTTCGCCCAGAATATGGTGCAGTGGAAGGCGTTCGGCGATCAGCGCGCCTATGACATGATGCAATCGGGCGCCGAACGGCATTTTGCGCGCGGCGGCTATGACGCGAAAGATGCGGCGCTCAAGGCGTCGACCCTGATCGCCCAGGCTGGCGCCGACCCGATCTTCGCCAAGCTCACCGCCAATGCGTTCAGCCAGGAACAGATGCTGCGCAATGACTTGACCGCCGCCGAGACTCAGGTCGGCTCGATGGAAGGCCGGCGCGATTTTGCGGGGAGCCATGTCGCCGCGGTCGAACGCGGCAATGTCGCAACCGAACAGGCGCGCCGCACCGGCCATAATCACGGCCAGCGGCAGGCGGCACAGATGCTCGGGCTATCGGTCGAAGAAACCAGTCGCCGGATCGGCTTCATCAACACCTTGTCCGGCGAAGCGCGATCCAGCGCCATCAGCCGGCTCGCGCGTTCAACCGGGCGCAACGAGGCCCAGGTCCTGCTCGCGATGGAAAGCTACAGCGCCGCCGTGCAGCTCGGCATCGCCGACGGCGCCACGGCTGAGGCATCTCGCGAAGGGACCAGCATCTATGGGCGCACCCGCGAGACCGCTGGGTATGATTTTGCCGAGCGCTCAGGCAAGCTCGATGCGCAGCGCGAGGTAGGCTCCGATGGGGCGCGCAGCGCCGCGCGGATCGGCGAACAGCGACGGCAAGCCGACAATGCCGGCTTCGCCGAAGGTGCCGCGGCAGCGGGTGTGCCGGTACGCGAGGCCGCCCGGCTCGATTCCTTCATCCGCGCGCTCGCCGGCACCGCCGGCAATCAGATCGACCTCGCAGAAGGTGGCAACGCCGGTGTCGCTGATCGCGCGCGCAATCAGCGGCTCACCCGCATCGTCGACAATGAGCGGCTTTCCCGCATTCAGTCGCTGCTGCAGACCCACGGCATCACCATGTCAAAGCGACAGATCGCGATGGATCAGAATGGCGATGTCAGCCTCAACCTCACGCCGCGCCTCGCCGCCGATATGTGGCGGGGCGGCCTCATCAACGAAAGCCAGCTCGGCGCGGTCGCCAATGGCGGGCACGCCCGGCTGAGCTTCGCGCACAATGATCTGCTGGTCTCCAGCAGCACCGGGTTCAGCCGGTCGGCGCGGAACGACACCAGTACGCGGTTCGAGGCCGGCAAGCAGGCGGGCCCGGACACGATCGAGCATTTTCTTGGCGGAGGGGCAGAAGGGCATGCCGCGATGGCCAACTGGCTGCGTGGCGGGTTCGAGATGGATCGACGGGGCAATTGGCGTCTGAAGCCGCAGGTCGCGGACACTCTGGAACGTGATGTCACCGCCATCATCGCGCAGACCGGCTGGAGCAAATCGCTGTCTCGGTCAGCCGAGCACCAAACCGCGAACAGCCAAAGTATCTCAGCCGATTTGAGTGCCGGTGTCTCGCGCGGTGGATCAAGTGCTGGCGGCAACAGCCAAGGACAATCACGGCGAGGAGCATCGGGGAATCTGGCAGGCGGTGTTGGGCTCAATGCGAGTGATCGTGGATCATGGGCGGTAACCGCAAATTCGTCGATCGACATCGTGAACTACAATGTTCGCGAGGCAATCGCCTCGGCCGAAAGGGTAGCCGCACGTTCGGCGAGGCCTGAGCAAGCATTTACAAATGAACTTAGCTCAAGCGTGCTTGGGAACGGCGGACTGCGAAACCGATATCTTGAACAGGCAGATTCCGGCCGCGGGACGGTTCAGATCACGGCTCCCATCGTCTCTGCGGAGCAATCGTCGATCTTGAACACCGGGCGATTAAGGGCCGATCGAGATCATGGCCTTGGTGACGGTGATCCCACCTTCAAAGAACGACGAGATCGGTAGCTTCAGTCTTTGATCAACCCAAGGTGGCGTAAGTGACGCACACCAGATCGCACGTCGGCCGGGTTGGTCTCCGCATCGAGTTGCTCGCGCCTTTTCCACTCCGCGAGTTGAGTCGTCATACCCGATGTATATTCCCAATCGCCGCAGGCAACTTTGGCGCGCATATAGCCATGGCCAAGCACGCCCAACACCGTCAGCGGATTGAAGATCAGGACTAGGAATTCGATCAGACCAAACCAGCGAAAAATCGGGTGGTCGGCGGGCAGCAGCATCAGGCCTTCGAGGCCGAGCCAGTAAAGCAGCGTCAGAGCCCACCAGAGTTTCGCGTACCACGGCCGCCACAGCCAATCCATCGCTCTCGGGGATGACATCGTCTCAGCCGGTCCCGTACTCTGCGCTGCTTCCTCCAACATAATCTTGGCAACCTAATTGCTCTGATGCGCCTGTAGCACAAAGTTTAAGTTAGTGGAATCCCGGTCATTTGTCGCAGACGTAAGCTGCCAGCCGCAAGCCTGCGTCGTGTTTGCCGATTTACCGCCATTCACCGCGGCAGATCATTCGGTATCCACCGTTACCGCGCACCCATCTTCGCGATATAGCGCAGGCGGTTGAACACCTCGGCCCCGGGAATACGGAGCCCGATGACCATCGCAAGTGCGCGGCCATTTCCGTCGATCTGTGGTTTTTGGGACCCATCCAACCAATGGTCGAGAATTGGGGACATTGCCGCTGCCGTTTTAGCGCGGTCGGAACGCGCGATGGACGATCCGGCTGGTACGTGCCGCGCTTCGACCTGCATGCGATGCGACCACCGGCGCGACGCCATAACACTTGCAGTTGCTAATCACTCGCGATAGCACAGTGCCGCGCAGTGCCTGTCACTGGCCTAGCTTGAAAGGTCCATCCGTTGCTCCATCCCCGTCTCCTGCTTGTCTTTGTGGGCGCGCTGCCGCTAACCGCGCTCGCCACCGACAAAGGCGAGCAGGATCTGGTCGTCGTGACCGGCCAACGGGACGGACTCTACCAGGTTGACGCCGCCGCCGCGCTTAAGACAGATACTCGACTCAAAGACACCCCTCAGGCGGTGAGCGTGGTCACCGCCGAGCGCATAGCCGACGGCGCGTTACGCAGCCTTGCCGATGTGCTGCGCTACGTGCCTGGCGTCACCATCGGCCAGGGCGAGGGCAATACAGACCAGATTGCGATCCGCGGACAGGTGACGACCGCGAGCTTTTTTCTCGACGGCGTCCGCGACGACGTCGAATATTTCCGCCCGCTCTACAACCTCTCCCGGGTCGAGGTGCTCAAAGGTGCCAATGCGCTGTTGTTTGGCCGTGGCGGCGGTGGCGGGGTCATCAACCGTGTGACCGTCCGTCCCGAACTCGGGCTGACACAGGGAGCGGTCCAGGCGGGGGTGAGCAGTTTTGGTGGTGCCGACGTAGGCATGGGGCTCAACTTGCCGCTCGGCCGCACGGCGGCAGCGCGGGTCGATGCGTTCTACGAGCGTCTCCAAAATCATCGCGCCTATTTCGGCGGTGACCGTTGGGCGGTAAACCCGCAACTGCTGGCCCAAATCGGCCCAGCCTGGCGGGTGGGGCTCGCCTACGAGCATGTCGAGGACGCGCGCGTAGCCGATCGTGGCGTGCCCTCGATCGGGGTTCCGGACGGTGCAAACAGGCCGCTTCCGGGCGGGCGCGGTACTTTCTTCGGCCTGCCCGGGTTTAATTCCGCCCGCGTTACCGCCGACATCGCGACAGCCCGGCTCGACGGCGAGCTAGCGCCCGGCATCACCTGGTCAAGCACCGCGCGCTACGCGGCATATGATAAATCCTACGCCAACGTGTACCCGGACGCCCCGGCGACTTCCCCCGCCGGCACGGTCGCGCTCGCGGCTTATGCGAATGCGACGCTCCGTCGAAATTGGATCGGCCAGTCGAACATCGTTGCCAAGGGACGCCTATTCGGCGCGTCGCACACGCTGCTGGTCGGCGCGGAATATGGCTCGCAGAGGAGCGCTGGCCGCGAGGTGGATGGGACCGTCACGCCTGGCTCGGTGTCGGTGTTGGCACCAACCCCCTTGGCGGTAGCGCTCGACGAAGTCGCGTTCGACTTGCGTACTCAGGTCAACTTCTTTTCGCTTTATGCGCAGGATCAGATCAGCCCCGCGCGCTGGCTCGACGTGATCGCGGGGGTGCGCTGGGATCGGTTCGCGTTCAGCGGGCGCGATCTCACCGCCTCCCCGGCCCGCCCGTTCGCGCGCACCGACAGCAAGCTGTCGCCGCGCCTGGGCATCGTGCTCAAGCCGACAAATAGGATCAGTTTTTACGGATCATATGCACGCTCGTTCCAGCCACGCTCGGGCGACCAGTTCGTCGAGGGTTTGATTGCCGACGAGCGCAACCTCGCCCCCGAATCCTACCAAAATTACGAAGTCGGCGCGAAGTGGCAGCCCACTCCCGCGCTGATCGCGTCGGTGGCCGCCTTCCGCCTTGATCGCACCAACGCGACCACGCCCGCTCCGAACAATCCGCTCCTGCTGCTAAACGTCGGCGGGACCCGTACGGAGGGAGTTGAGACAGAGGTGACCGGGCAGTTGCTTCCAACACTGAACGTCAGCGCGAGTTACACCTGGCTCGACGCCCGTCTGCGTGGCAACGAAGCAGTCCGTCTCGCGCAAACGCCGCGCGCTCGCGCCTCGGTCTGGGCGCGCTGGCAGGCAACCCCTCGCTTCGGACTAGGCGCCGGCATGGTCCACCAGTCGACCCAGTGGGCCGCGATCCGCACCGAACCCACCACCACGCTGCTCCCGGCCTATACCCGGGTCGATGCGGCGTTATTCTACCGCGTGTCAGGCCATACCCAGGTCCAACTCAACGTCGAGAATGTGGCGAACACGCGATATTTCTCGGACGCGTACGACAACAACAACATTTCGACTGGAGCGCCGATCAACGCCCGGCTGACGCTGCGGGCGGGATTTTAGATCCGCCTTTATTCAGATCGCGTCGTCTGTGCCAAGCTCGTGCGGCAACACGCCGCTATCCAGCCGGCCGCAATCGCCTTCTGACCAGGCTCGTTTATCAGACCGTCAGCAAGATCCGCTATTGCGATGTAGCAAGCTTTACGGGACGCACAGTAGGTTGAGCGTTCCACCAGTGAGGGGGCATTTCAAGGTTAGTGACACAGGCAGCGCCAGGCTGGACATTTTAGGCCCATGGCCATGACTCTTCCATCAATTTTGTATTGTGGTTGATACGGCGCAGATCGATTTTCATCGCGGGAACTCCCTCGGTTCCCACATCATCGCGAGCCCGCATCCATTCCCTCTTTTTCTTTTTGCGCGCTCTTCAGCCACTCGAGCACCCTCCCCGCGACCGCACCAGGCAAGGAATCACCAGCTCATTTCGTCAGATGAAATATCGCGGTTGGTCGAGGCCTAGCCGGAGAACACCGGATCAGCCGCAAATGCCGTGAGGTCGGCGATCAGCGCTGCGGTCGCGAGTGCCACCAGTTCTCCGCCCTTGTCGGGCGTGGCCAAACCCGGGTCGGATCCCATCCGCCCGTCCGGGAAGCGCTTGCGGAAATCAATAGCCTCACGAATGGGGCCGGTCGGCGCGATTTGAGGCGCGTAGTTGGCATGCTTGATCGCATCCGGATAGGCCCATTGTGTGATCGCGATCTCGGACGGGGTGGCATGGCTACCATGTCCGACCGGGAACTGGCGCTGCGTCATTTCCGATACGCCGGGTAAATCCCACCAGTTCTTCAACTTGAGCGCGAAGCCGCGTGGTCGACCGGCAAAGCTTGCTTCGGCATAGAGTTCGGAGAACGCCGACTCGATCGTCGCGATATTGCCGCCGTGGCCGTTGAGGAAATAGATGCGCTCGAAGCCATGACCGGCAAGCGAACGAACCCAATCGCCGATCGCGGCCATGAACGTCGAAGGGCGTAGCGAGATCGTGCCGGGAAACCCCAGATGATGCTGGGCCATGCCGATGTTGAACGTTGGTCCGACCAGAACATTGGCGGTTTTCTGCGCCTCGTGCGCGATGATTTCGGGACAGAGCCAGTCGGTGCCGAGCAGGCCCGTGGGTCCGTGCTGTTCGTTGGATCCGATCGGAATGACGATGGTCCGTGACCACTCAAGAAAGGCTTCGATCTCGGACCATGTCGACAAATGCAGCAGCATGAAAATCCTCGATTGTGGGATGTGTCAGGTCTTTACCGCCAGGCGCGCGTAGTCATCCCCGGGCGACAAGCGCCGCGCCCGGCCGCGATTCCTCGACGGCCTGCGCCATCAGAAAATGATCCGGCGATTTTGCGCAGGCGGGATCGGTGGCAGCGGCATTGCCCGCAAGCGCGAGAGCCTGACAACGGCATCCGCCCCAATCGATCTCGCGCCGGTCGCAGCTCCGGCAGGGATCGGGCATCCAGTCTGTACCGCGAAACCGGTTGAAGGCATCCGAGCTTGCCCAGATGTCGGCGAGCGAATGGTCACGAATCGATGGAAAAGCGATATCGATTATGGTTTCCGCAGCATGGCAGGGAAGTACCTTGCCCGATGGCATGATGTTGAGAAACCGGTTGCCCCATCCCCCCATGCAGGCCTTGGGACGCGCGGCAAAATAGTCCGGCACGACATAATCGATGATCATGACGCCTTTCAGGCGCAGCCGCGCGGCTTCGACGACTTCGGTCGCGCGGTCGAGCTGTTTACGCCTCGGCAGCAACGCCGCACGGTTAAGGAGACCCCAGCCATAATATTGGGTATGGGCGATTTCGACGCGCGCCGAGCCCAGCGCCTCAGCCATCGCGATCATCTCGCCGACACGATCGACATTGCGGCTGTGGATCACGAAGTTGGTGGTCAGCGGCAGGCCCGCGGCCTTGATCCGGGCCGCCGCCGCCAGCTTCTTTTCATGGCCGCCCCGATAGCCGCCAATCCGTTCGGCATTGGCGGGATCGGAATCCTGAAAGCTGAGCTGGATATGATCGACCCCGGCATCGAGCAGCGCCATCATCGCTTCGTCGCTCAGCAGCACGCCCGAGGTGATGATGTTGGTATAGAGCCCCAGTCGGGCGGCGTGGCGTACCATCGCTGGCAGGTCACGCCGCACCATCGGCTCGCCGCCGGAGAAATGGATCTGGAGGACGCCAAGCGCAGCCGCTTCATCGAGGACGCGTAACCAATCCCCGGTCGCGATCTCCGCGCTGGCGCGTTCCAGTTCCAGCGGGTTGGAACAATAGGGGCATTTGAGCGGACAGCGGTGGGTCAGCTCGGCGAGGAGCGCCATCGGCGGCTCGGGGACCGCTAGGTTCACAATCCTATGACGCCCTTGCCCGCCAGATCCTTCAGCAAATCCGAGACATCGGTCAGGACCAGATCACGCGACGCCTCGAACCGCGCGGCAAGCGTATCCGCGATCACAGCAATGGTGCGGACGCCATCGACCAACTGCAGGATGTCGACAGCGATCTCGTCGGGCTGGAATAGTCTTTCGGGCGCGAGCAATACCCATGCGCCGCGCACTTCGTCGAACCGGAACTTCACGCCGGCGCCGAAGCGCGGGACAGCATCCTCACCGGTCACGATATTCACCGTCAGGAACGAAGCCACCGGGCGGAATCAGCCCAGGGGCCACATAGGCGAAATACAATGCGTCGAGCTGCGACCACAGCACGTCGCATTTGAAGCGCAGCGCCGCCAACACCTGCTGCTGCCGCTCCACCGTGTCGGCATGCGTTCTGACATAGTCGAGCGCGAATTCGCTGTCCTGCGGCGCTTGCGTGAGGCGCGGCGTAAAATAGGCCAGCGTTTCCGGGGTGATCCAGGCATAATTGGCGAGCATACCCGACACCCGCTCCGCGATGATAGTGGGCGAGAACATCTCGGTCAGGGACGAGGCCACGGCTTCGAGCACCGAGCGGTCGCGAACGAAATGGACATAGGCGTCCACCGCGAAGCGGGTGGCCGGCAGGATCGCGCTGGTACTTTCGACAAGCGCGGGATCGAGGCCGACACCCTCCGCAAGCTTGAGCCAGCGCGTCACGCCGCCCGGAGCCGAGCCCTCACCGTCATGGTCCACCAGCCGACGACGCCATTCGCGGCGCAGCTCAACGGTTGGTAGGCGCGCGAGCAATGTCGCGTCCTTGGCGGGTATCTGGCTCTGATAATAATAGCGATTTAGCGCCCAGGCTTGCACCTGACTTCGATTCAACTTTCCATCGTGTAGCAGTCGATGGAACGGATGGAGATTGTGGTAACGCGTCGCCCCGATCTGGCGGAGTTCGGCCTCCAGCGCATCGGGCAAGAGCGGCCGCGCGGTCACAGCGCGATTTCCATACCGTCAAAGGCGATTTCCCAGCCGGCGGCCTCCGCCTCGGCGCGTTCGGGCGCATCGTCGAGCAGGATCGGGTTCGAATTGTTCATATGGATGAAGATCTTTCGCTTCACATCAAGGTCGCGAAATGCCGCCATCGTTCCATCAGGGCCGCCGACACTCATATGCCCCATGCGGCGGCCCGTCTTCGGTCCGAGCCGCGCCAGAACCATCTCGTCGTCCCGCCACAGCGTACCGTCGAAAAAGACGAGATCAGCGCCCCGCAACCGTTCAGCGAGAGCAGGTGTCATCGCCGCGCAACCGGGGATGAAAAATAGGCTGCGCCGCCCATCCGAAACTCTCGCGGCGACGGTCATCTCATTCACCTCAATCGCCGGCGCATCGCTGCCATCCTCAAGATAGAGCGGCACCTTGCCAGGAACGGCGAACAACTCGACGGTCAGTTCGCCGTCAAGCACAACCGCCTGGTCAAGCAGGACGACCTGTCGCGAAACGAGATCGCGCGCCAGCACCTCGAAGATTGGGTTAGCGTCGAGCACGCCATGAATCCAATCCGTGGCCAGCAGCGTGAAGGGCTGGCGCTCGCGCAGTGTCAGCAGCCCCGCGATCACATCCACATCGCCGCCGGTTAGCACTACGCCCGCAATGGGAGAGGATCGCAGACCGTTGCGCGGATGCAGGCATGGTGTCTGCCCGATCTGCTGACGCAGATCAGGCGACGCATTCAGCAGGAACCAGCGCTCGCCGTCTTCACTGACGGCAAGACCAGCCTGCGTGCGGGGTATTGCCGCAGGATCATGCGCGCGGGCTCGGCGACAGGGCGCCGCGTTGGAGTTCCATTGCGGAAAGCCGCCGCCCGCCGCCGCCCCCAGGACGACGGCTTGCACGAAAAATCAGGCCTTAAGTTCAGCGCTGGCGTAGCAATTGATCTCGCATCCCAACGCGATTTCGACGATCTTGGGGGTCTTCCAGGTCATTCATCTCTCCTTTTTGCGTCTGCAGCACGGCCTTTACGCGCTACGGACGTTTTTTGTTTGGCGAACGGGCTTTAAGCGGTGCCGGCATTTCAGGCAATGGTCCTTTGGACCAACAACACAAGCAATCCCAAACCGCACATCGCGGTCGTCGTGGCTGGCCCCCCCTCTCAATCGGAATGGGTGAACGCCCGCCCCGGCGCCAAAGATATCGGGGACGGTTTGCCGATCCCGCGCTGTTATGTCGCCATTTTCGCGCACCAGCCGGGCCATCGTCTCCCTGCCGCCGGAAGCCACCCATCACTCATCACACCTGTCCTCTCCGCCCGCTTCACAGGAGGGCTGGCGGGGTTCTGCCGCGGGGTCGGGGCGCTTCGCTTTTCAAAAATCGGGATCAATCAAATGGTCCTGATATATTGAATCGGAAAATGGCGCCCCGCGTCGGGTTCCCCCTGCGATCAGAATTTCGCGCCGGCGCGGATGCCGATCGTGCGCGGCATGATCGGCACGATATACAGTCGGGTGTCGCATATCCCGCAGTCCTGATAGCGCGAGATCTGGCCGCGTTCGTCCCACAGATTCTGGACGAAAATCTCGACATTGTAGTTGGTGAATTCGGCGCCGAGCGCGAGATTGCCGGTGGTATAGGCCTGCAACCGTCCCAACGCCGCGGCTTTGTCGACGCGCAGATCGGACGAAGCGGAGCTTTGATGCGCCACCACCGCCTGCACATAGCCCTTCGCCGAACCGAGCGGCACGGTGTAGCGCGCGGTGCCGTTGATCTTGAACTGCGGCGTGATCGGCAGCCGCGTGCCGCTCGGCGCGAGCAGATCGAGCGGATTACCGCTGCACGCCACCGCCCGGCACAGATCGTTGGTCAGCCGGGCATCGGTATAGGCGCCCGCCGCAGTCAGTGTCAGCGGACCGGCAATGAGGTTGGCATCCATTTCCACCCCGCGAATGCGCGCGTTCGGTCCGTTCTGGATGATCGTCAGGCTGTTGGAACCGATGAAGGAAAATTGAAAAGTATTCCAATTCTGCTGATAGGCGGCGCCGTTGAAACGCAGCATGCCGTTGAGCAAGGTCGTCTTCCAGCCGATCTCATAATTGGTCAGGAAGTCCGCGGCGTAATCGCGCACATCGCCACGGCGATTGATCCCGCCCGGGCGAAAACCGCGGGACCACGTGGCGTAGAGCATCAGTTGATCACTCGGTTTCCAGGTCGCGTTTAACTTGTAGGTGACGCCCTGCCCTTGCGTCCGCCGCGGCACCACTCCGGTGCCGGAGAATATTGCGAGGTTGGTACAGGGGCTGCCGGCGACTGCGGCAGGTGCGAACGGCACCGGATTCTGCCCCGCATCGACCATTTCCTTGAGCGTCCGCCCGTTGGTGAGGAAGCAACCGGCAACGCCCGTCCCCGAACTGCCACCGCCATTATACGGTCGCGCGGTATAGGGAATGCCGCTGGCATCCGCCGCCGGGTTGCGACCAAAGCCGAAGAAACCGACCAGTGAATTGTCGTAGATGAAGGCTCGCGCGCCCGCGGTGAGAGTCAGCTTCGGCGCAACGTCGAAGCTCGCCTCGCCGAACATCGCATAATCTTTGTCGAGGCGATATTGCTGGGTCAGCCACAAGCTGTTTGGCATGCCGTTGACCGATAGATCGGGCGCGAGCCCGGCGATCTGGTAATCCTGGTGGATCAGGTTCGACTGGCGCTGATAGAAAGCGCCAGCGACGATGCGAAACCGTTCGGTGCTCGGCGAGGTGACGCGGATTTCCTGGCTCATTTTCTTGAAATGATTGGTACCGATTCCCAGATAGCGCGGATCGAGCGTGTTGCCCGCCGCATCGCGATAATAGAAATAGCCGGCGAGGCCACCCTGCGACTGGTAGAGGCTGTCATAGGCCTCAGCATAATCGGTATTGTCAGTCAGCTGGTAATCACGGCGATCAAGATAGGCACCGGCATAGGTCAGATCCCAGTTACCGACCTTGCCCTCGATCGTCAGCGCGCCCTGGATGAAGCGATCGCGACGATATTCGGGGTAGAAGCGCTGGACCTGAAGATCGCCAACCGACGGATCGAAGCCATAGATGCCGTGGCTGCGCTGCTCCTGATAGAGCACGGTCGGTGTCACGGTCCAATTGTCATCGAGATCGACCTTCAGCGCGGCGCGGCCGCCCCAAGTTTCGGTGTCGTTATAATCCTTCTTCACCAAAGCCTTGTTATTGACGCTGATCCCGTCCTTGAGACAGTTGATGATATTGCCGTTATTGTCCTTGATCTGCGTGCCGCAGAAGGTGCGCGTGCCCGCGACGTTATCGATGTAACCGGCGTCGCGTTGATAGAAGCCGACCACGCGCAGCGCCGCGCGATCGGAGAGCGGCGCGTTGATCATCCCCTCAAGCTTGCCGCCGACGCCGCCCTTGTTGACGGTGTTGATTTCGCCGTCGACCCGGCCGTAGAAACCCGCGGTATCGGGCTTGTTGGTGATGATGCGGATCGTGCCCGCCTCGCTCGATGCACCGTAGAGCGTGCCCTGCGGGCCTGACAGGCTCTCGATCCGCGCCACGTCATAGATATGGATGTCGAGCGTGCCGCCAATCGTCGTCACCGGCTGTTCGTCGAGATAGCTGCCAACCGAGGGCAGCGAGCCCGAGTGGTTGCCGTCGCCGCCCGAGGCGACGCCGCGCATATAGACGGTCGTCAGGCCCGGCTGCAGCGTCTGGAACGCAACCGAGGGGAGAAGCTGGGTATATTCGTTGAAATTCGAGATGTTGAGCTGATCGAGCTTGCGCGTCGACAGCGCCTGCATCGAGATCGGCACCGTCTGGATATTCTCGTCGCGCTTCTGCGCGGTGACGATGATGTCGCTCATCGCGTCGCTGACGGGTGCGCGCGCCGGGGCACCGCCCTCGGCTGGCGCGGTCTGCGCAAAGACCGGACCGGCAAACGCGACCGACGCAAAAAGCGAAATCAGAACGCGGCGTTCGAAACGTGTCATTGCGCTCCCTCCCAGGAAATTGCGTTATTGTTAGGCAACAGGACGATGATGCAGCATGGCCGCAGCGGATCGCCTCGGCGCGCAAATTGCACAAACCGAACCGATCGCCAGATTGAAATATCTCGATAATATTTTACGATCAAACGCTTGCCGAGAATGTAGATACTTAATAGTTTTTGGCGCCGCCGACTCGTTGAATAAATTTAGTTGCACAATTATATTCTTAGATTATTTCCCCCGAACCCAGCTCACTTCCGCTTGTCGACAATCGGCCTTTGGTCACGACTGCCCGCGACGAAAAATCGTCGGGAACCAGTCTTCGCGCAGCTTCTCGCCTGCCGAAATGCCGTGTCCGGGATAAGGAGGCGAGGTGCGGCCCGGCCGCTCGACATAGCGCGCATCGTCCCCGACGAAGCGCAGCGAGAATGCTCGTCGTCGCATCGTAGTATCATTGCCGCGCGCGCCGTGGAGCGTCATGTAGTTGAAAGCAACCGCATCGCCCGGCGCCATCTCCCATTCGCGAATGTCCATGCCCTCCGCATCGGGATCAGGCACCTGTATATAGGCGTCCGCATCGGCGTAGAAATTCTCCTCGGAGAGCCAGCGCGTCGGCACCACCGGCTTGGGCCAGCGGTGCGACCCAGCGACGCAACGCAGCGATGCTTCGCGCACCGGGTCGAGCGGCGACCAGAAGCTGACCGTCTGAGCGCCCTCGACGAAATAATAGGGTCCGTCCTGATGCCAGGGCGTCGGCTTCGACGTCCCCGGCTCCTTGACTAGCACATGATCGTGGAAAAGCTGCGCCGTGTTCGATCTCATCAGGTCCGCTGCGACCTCGGCTGCGGGGGACTGGCGGATGACCGTCTCGAACTCGGCGATGCGTTTCCAGTTGCAATAATCGTCGAAAAAGCGGCCGGACTCGCCGGGCTTGAGGTTTTCGGAGGCATATTCGCCCGGTTCGGCCATGTTGCGCGCGACGCCGGCGCGCAAGCTCTCGACATAATCGGCGAACAGCCCGCGAATGAGTACGACCCCGTCCCGCTGAAAGACCTCGATCTGGGCAGGGCTGACGAGCGAGTGGGGCATTGGCCGGTCCTCTCGATTTGGAGAGGCCATCAAAGGCGCACGCGATCATCGTTTCAAATAATAAGTATCTAATCCACTCTTAGCTTCAAACTATATCTGACGCTCGGCCGGCTCGAATATGTATGCAACCGGTATGAGGATTTTGGGTGCCGATGTCCCCGCTGCGACTCAGTGTCATCGTTTATGGTGTCAACCGGCGTGCGATCTTACCCCCGATCGGCGTCGAACATGGGCTGACGCGATTTTGATGACGGAGTTCACGTTGCGGCCGCGATGAGCCTTGCCTCGAGAAGATCGAGCTTGGCACGGGCGTACATCTGGCGCTTGACGAGTTTGAGTTTGGTGATCTTGCCTTCGGACCGGTTCGGTGCGATCGGGGCGCGAACGGCGTCAATGTCCCTGATCATGCCGCAGGCGAAGGCGTTCACCAGACTCTGACGAACTTTTTCGAGCCAGGCGTCCAGCGAGAAGACCGCCTTCTTGCGTAGCATGACATGGAAGGCGCGATGTCGCGCGCCTCGACGAGCTGGGGAATGAACTCCTCGATAGCCGCGACGGTGATCGTTTTGGCGCGCGATAGAGCGTCGCACTCTGCCGTCATCGGTCGCGCGATGGTTCGGGCGGAAGGAACCTGATACAATCCCTCCGCTTTTTCCGCCCGCCGCTTCCGCGTTGCCCATTCCGTGACCGCCCGAAGCGAAACGCCGAACCCCTACTGCCGCATTTGCCGCCAAAGCTCGGCGCTGTTGCGCTGGCCACCGGCCCATCGGGCGTCAAGCCAGGATAACCAGCCGTCAAGTGAGTTCTCCCGTGTACGGAATACATCGGCCCGCTGGCCGCGCAGTACCGCCCGCACATAACCTCAACTGCGCCCGGTCCGGCGAACGATCTCCTTGATGGTGGCGCCCGATTGCGCCTGTTTTAGAATAGTCCCGTTGTCTTCCTGCCGACAAAGATAACCCTCATAATGCAACCGCTCGGCAGCTGTGAGCAGGTCCGGATTAACGGTGGTCATGCCGATCGCCCTACAGATTTCGCGCATCGAGAAGCGAACCCGCATCAAGAAAGGCTCAGCTGGCAGCCGAACCCTATCCGTCCATTGCATCAAATATGAGTCAGAGCCGATTTTGCAGGCCGAAACACAGCCAGCGCAGCTGTGATGAATCCAGCCGTTGGGCGTGTATCGGCTAACGGGTAGCCGATAGCTTCGCAACCGCAATGAGTGATGGAAGGAGCTCGACCAGAATGCGATGCACGAGGTCCAACGCTCCCAAAAGCTACCAAGGTCATAACATGCGGCGAAGAGAACGACTTGCGAATCGATCTCCAAATCCATAGGGGCGCGCCTATGTGACCGGGTTTCGTGATCAGGCAACTTTTACTAAAAATCAACCAAACAGGATAAATTCATGACAAAGAGGGAGGACGTCAGGCCGAGTCGCTCATCCGAACACTCTTTTCTGAAGACATTTCGCCGATCGCCATGAAGCAAATTCAAGGACCAACACACGCCATATATTACCAGGAAGTTCGATATCGCATTGACTTCTTCATATATACGCTGACGATCGTATCGAATAATGCTTCAATAATGTTGAAAAATGGAACTCACGCACCCAGATTCACTATGTCATTGCATCAGCTAACTCAGTTTGAGAATATCACATTTAGGTCAGCGAAATTGGCTTAACCAAGGGATCGGCAGTTTACCCGGCCAACCACTCACCGCCGACGTTGGCACCAAATGTTGACCACAAAGACGATTGCATAGCGACCAATTCCGGGAAGGTAAAGCGCGTGGAAAATCCCGAACAGCTTATATCGAATACCATCCGCCTCGCTAAGCGGAGCATTGAGTTGCTCACCAAAGCCAGGGACTATCGCGCCCAACCCTACTTCCGGCAGGCACTTGCGATACTGGGCGAAACCCAGGGTTTAAGCAACCCGCATGGAAATCGGGTAGCAAAAGACCTCCTTCGAATGGCGGTCGCGCTACTGGATCAAAATGGTGAAGGTGTCGCTGCGGCTCATGTCGAACAGGCGCTTGAACAGCTCGGCGAACCGTTTCCGCCACTTTCGGAATACGAGATGGTGGCTCGGCTCGATTGGTGGGAGGCAAAAGCACAGAACCGACGGGCTCAACTTCCCGGCACGGTCTGATTGTCCTCCTTCGTGAACAGGCGGTAATAGGCCTGCCTACAACGACGCTCCCCTTCCGCGGTCAGCGTAACAGATTTTGCCTTTCCGACGGGGTTGAAGATGCAATCCTTGTCGTACAGGCGCCCCATCGTGTCCCAGTCAAAGGCTTTCCACGCTCTCCAGAGCGGATCAGACGCGCGCTCCTTGTGCAGCGTCAGGAACATCAGGGCCAGCACCGCTTCATCGATCCGGTCGGTGTCGATCTCCGGTGGAAGCATATGCGAACTCCTTCCCGCAATTTCCTATCACATCTGACGGCAAGTCGCGCGTGACCAGAGGCCGACTATTGCACGAACAAGCACGAGCGTCCTCCCGAACTGCCCGGTGATTGCGCCCGCCACCGGTTTCCTTTCGGCGTGATGCCGGCCCGGGTCGTTTGCTGCTGGGCCGGTAACACCTTTGTTTCACAATTGTTTCCTGATAGACTGCCGGTGGAATGCGCAAAGGACAGCGCCGCGACGGCGGATCCCGGTCCGGCCGCAACCGCCGCGCACGGGGCAACGCCGCCATGGCAGCGCTGATGCTCGATCATACGTGCGGGCATCTCTATCGATGTGTGTCATGGTCGCTCACGCTCCGCGGCCTGCGCACCCAGGCGTTGGATCAGTTGCGCGAGGTAGCCGAGGGACTCGGCGCGCGGCTTATGCCGGCACGGTCGCGTGGAACCCCGTTCGAGTGTGGCGTATTCGGTTGCATCCGCCGTGCGTATGTCGAGGTGCGCTATGGCCACCGCTATCGCATCACGTCGGAAGAACTGGCGTGAGCGATTGCCTGCACCGAACGGTTGCGCGGCCTGGTTTCTGAAATATGCGGCAAGCGGTTCAGCGCCGTCGCGTCCAGGCCATCGCCCGCTCCCTGCGGTGTGGGACATGGTCATGTTCTTCTATGACCGCGTTCGCGTGGAAAAGATGTGGGCGCTTCCCACGCTTCCGCGCGTCCTGTTCGACCCGTACGCCTTCGACAATATCGATCCGGCGGAGATGGCGCCCGGGGTCGGTGCCGACATCACAAGCGTGAAACTCTGTCTTGCCGAAGCGCGCGGCACGATTGCCGCTCGCCGGGTTCACCAGGCCAGCGTCCGATCGCCACTATCCCGACGCAGCCTGTTTCCCGCATCATTCGCCGGCCGTTGCCGGACGACGAGACCGCGGTCGATTTCACCGGGGAAAGGCTCCCTGTAGGCTTCGAGCGCTTCCTGCTTCATCCTGATGTTGATCTTGGCGTCCCGGTTCGTGGTCTCGAGACAAATATGGTCCAACCATTCCCAGATGACGTTCACGTTAACACCCGACGCAAGGAGATGGCCGCTGCCATATACCTCCGAACAAGTGGCGAGACGGGGCGTCGCTAGATGCCGGAATGAATATCGTCGCGGTCGTGTTGGACTGGCTTGTACAGGCCAAAGCTCGCCAGCGGCTGCCGACGCTGCTTAAGAACACTGGTTTCGTCAGCACCGCCTGTGACCGTCGATCGCGCAGCATCTCCCCGAGCAACCGTGCGATCTCCGGCCAATCCAGCACTAACCAAGTAGAAACGAGCCGCAAACGACATTCAGATCCCAAGTGCAGCAATTTTGCCATAGTCATAGACAATTCGAATCGACCCCGCTTGCCCGATGACCTGCGTGGGATAGACTAGGTCAAATAACGAAGACCGTTGCGGCAATGCACCGCCCGGTTTGTACAAAAAGGGGAACATTCATGAGGGAATCCAGATCCAACTGGCTTGCCGGGGTCGCAGTTGTGGCGGTTTCGATTGCTGCAACCTCGACGCCCGCCGCGGCGCAGTCGACGGGAGCCTCTGCGCCCGATACTGTCACGCCAAGCGCCGAAGTCGTCGTCACCGGCTCGCGCATCCGCCGCGATCCGCTCGATCAGGCGTCGCCCGTCGTCAGCGTCGATAGCGAGGCGATTGCGAAGACCGGGCTTTCCTCGATCGCCGACGTGCTACAGCGCCTGCCGAGTTCGTCGGGCGGCCTCAACACCCGGTTCAACAACAGCGGCAATCTCGGCAACCCGCCCGATGGCGGCGGCGTCGCCGCGGGGTCGTCGACGATCGATCTGCGCTACCTCGGCGCCAAACGTACACTCGTGCTGGTCGACGGTCTGCGCTATGTCAGCGGCGCGGCGGCGAGCGGCATTCCCAATTCGGTCGACCTCAATTCGATCCCGGACGGGATGATCGAGCGGATCGAGGTGCTGCAGTCGGGCGCCTCGCCACTCTACGGCTCGGATGCGATCGCGGGCGTGGTCAATATCATCACCAAGTCCCGGCAGGACGGGTTCAAGGCATCAGCGCAGATCGGCTCGTTCCGCCAGGGCGACGGCAAGACCCAGAATTACCAGATGAGCTACGGCACCGGAAAAGACGGGGTCAGCATCGTCGCCGGCGTCAATTACATCAAGCAAGGCTCGGTAAGCGCGCGCAATCGCTCGATTTCGCAATATCCCAATCCCGGGCAGACGAGCTGCTCGGACCCGATCGGCGGATGCAGCGGCGCGACCCCGCTCGGCCGGTTCGACGTCGACGGGAAGGATCTGACGCTGCGCGGTCCGGTGGTGGGCCGCAAACCGGTGTACGATCCGACCCTGGTCGGGGGCGATTATAAGAACTTCACCTCGGCAGATCGCTTCAACTTCGCGCCGTACAATTATTTTGAGACGCCGAGCGAGCGCTATGGCGGTTTCCTCAATGCGCGCGCCGAGTTCAGCGACGCGCTAAACCTGAGGGTGAAGCTGGTCTACAATCACCGTCGTTCACAGAACCAAGCGGCGTTCCTGCCGCTGTTCGTCGGGCCTGATGCGGGCAACGGCAATCTGCTCGACACGATCTCGATCGACGCGACCAACCCCTATAACCCGTTCGGCATGCTCAATTCGGGCACCAACGGTCAGCCCGCGACCTATAGCTTCATCGCCCGCCGGCTGGTCGAGGCGGGGCAGCGCACCTATACGCAGGATGTCGATACGTTCAGCGTCACCGGCACGCTCGACGGCAAGTTCAGGCTGTTCGGGCATACCTGGTATTGGGATGCCAACGCGGTCCTCGGGCTCAACGACGCGCATCAATTATTCACCGGCAATATCAACGCTGCTAAGCTGGCGCAGGCATTGGGGCCTGTCTCCCAGTGCACCGGACCATGCGTGCCGTTCAATATCTTTGGCGGGATCGGCTCGGTGACCCCGGCGATGCTCGCCTTCGTCGGGTTTGACGAGCGCGATCGCAGCCGCCAGCGGCTCAATGATTATGAAGTCAACCTTTCAGGCGCATTGTTCGACCTGCCCGGCGGCCCGCTGGGGGTCGCGCTCGGCTACGAGCATCGTGCCCAATATGGCAGCTTCACCCCCGATCCGATCATTCAGGCCGGGCTTGGCGCCGACATTCCCGCACAGGCGGCGAGCGGCCGGTTCACCGTCGACGAAGTCTATGGCGAGCTCCGCGCACCCTTGCTCAAGGATGTACCAGGCTTCCAGCTGCTCGAGCTCAACGGCGCGGCGCGCTATTCGAACTATTCCTCGTTCGGCGGCAATACCACGCTAACCGGCGGCGCGCAGTGGAAGCCGGTCGCCGACCTGCTGCTGCGCGGTTCCTACGCCCAAAGCCTCCGGGCGCCGAGCATCGGCGAGCTCTATGGCGCGCGCTCACGTTTCGACGTGCCATTGTCGGATCCGTGCACCAATGTCGCGGGTTCGCTCTACCAGACGTCGGCGACGGTGCGCACCAATTGCACCGCCAACGGCGTTCCCGCCAATGGCAGCTATGCCGAGCCGCAGGGCGGGCAACTGCCGGTGCTGACCGGTGGCAACGCCAGTCTGAAGCCCGAAACCGCGCGCACGATCCTGTTCGGCGGGGTTTATAGCCCCGACTGGGCGCGGCACGGCGCGATGCGTGCGGTGAGCCTCGAGGTCAATTATTACGATATCCAGCTCAAGGGCGCGATCGCCTCGATCGACGCCAATGTGCTGCTCAACCGCTGCGCGCAATTGGGCGACGCGCTGAGCTGCGCCGCTGTCCAGCGTACGCCAAACGGCTTCATCTCCGCGATCAACGGCGTGCTGCTCAATACCGGCACGATCCGCACCCGTGGCATTGATGCGACGCTCACCTTGCGCAGCGCCGAGACGGGCGCGGGCACCTTCGGCCTCAGCCTCTACGGCAATGTGCTGTTGAAATATGCGGAAAGCGTCCCCGCCACCATGGGAACCACGACGACCAACTATCTCGGCACCGAGCGCGGCAGCCCCGATCAGGCCTATCCGCACTTCAAGGGAACCGGGGTGTTCGACTGGTCGCTCGGTCCGGTCTCGGCATCGGTCACCGGGCGCTATATCGGTGCGGTGACCGAGATTCAGAACGGCACACGGCTGGGCAGCCGCTTCTATACGGACCTGCAGCTGCAATTCCGCCCGACGTTCATGGACAGCCGCTTCGCGCTCACGCTCGGTGTCAACAATCTGTTCAACGTCAACCCGCCGGGCTGCTTCAGCTGCAGCCTCAACAATTACGACCCGACGACCTATGACGTCCCGGGTCAGTTCGGCTATCTCCGGCTTTCCTACCGGATGTAACCGAAACCGAATTGGTTCACACCAGGCGGGTCGTACGCGGCACGGCCCGCCATTTCAATCAGGGGTCATGCTCGACTTGCCAGCCAGGGAGGCGCAGGGTCGTTCTCACCGGCGTCGAGCGCACGGCCGCACGCTTTGTCAAAGGATCATAGTTCTGGCAGGATCCCGGCCCCCGACTCTGGACTTACACCAACGTTCAGTTTCGGGATGAAAATCTGGCACGCCATCTATCGACCCTGCCCTCACAGGTCGTTTTTGAACCCGATGCGCAAGAAATTCACCGACTCAAATTGATGAATACCAATATGATGCGGGTTCACGGGCGAGGAAGAGAAGAAACAACCGGATGCCGTCACGTTAGCTTCGAATCGAGGCCTGCGAGAAGCCCTTCTCAACCGTAAAGTAATGCTCGAAGAACTGATAGACGCGGCTTCCAACGGTCGGTCATCACGAATATGTAAAGCTTATCGGTCAGATTTGGCACCGGGCATGAGCCAGAAGCTCCAGACCGAGAACGAGCCGAGCAGCGCAAGCGCGATCCCCCCGATTGTCATGATCAGTCGGTGGAAAACTCCTCCCGCTTTGGCTGCGTGAAGCGGATAGGCCAGATCGAGGATCGCCACCCCTTTCGGAAGGGTGTGAGCATCCCTAGCCTCGATCAAATGTGCGCCACCCGGCGCGAACCAGAGAAAGGTATGACCATTAGGCAACCATTCTTCGGATTGGCGCATACGCAACAGGATCGGATCGCCCGCTTGAGCAGGAAAACCAAGCAGCCGTATCTCGGTTGCGGGGAACCGATGCCGCGCGGCAGCGAATATTGCCGGCCAGTCCGGTTGCTCGCGGGGATCGGCGAACCGGACGGCAGGCTGCGCCGTCGCGGCCGCAATCTCGCTCGCGGTCGACCAGGGGCTGACCAGCATCAGGCCTACCGGCTTCAGCGCCATCGCCGCACCGGTTACGAATGACAACAGCAGCAGCGGGGCGACAATGATGCCAAGGTCACGATGATGCCAGACGATGGCCGGGCGACTCATCCGCGACGGCCATAATTTCGGGGTGAACATTCGCCGACGACGCCACCAGAGGATCGTCCCCGTGACGACAAAACCGATCCCCAGCAGCGCGGCGATCCCGACGATGGCTTCGCCGGTCTTGCCGATGAACAGATGGCGATGGAAATCGAACAGCCAGATTTCCGGGCGCCCCCATTGGTTCTGCCACCGGCCGACGGTGATGCCGGCGGCATCGAGATAGCGGCCCGACCCGTCGTGATAGACGACGCGATGAAAGGGAAAATCCGGCGACGCGAAGATGATATAGTCCAGGCGGGCGGTCGTATTTTGCGCCGCTTCGACCACAATGCCTGGCAGCGAAACCGCACGGCCGGCGGCGCGGCCAGCCGGTGCGAACAAACTGTCGGCATTGACCAGCAGCGCGCCCGACACGCCCAGCAGCGCCAGCAGAATCCCGATCACGCCGCCAATCCAGCGATGCAGGTGATCCACCACCCACATCAGCCGCCCCGTCGGAACCCGCCGCGCGCTCATCATTACAACTGGATCGAGAAGGCGAACTTGACCGACATCGGCAACCCTTGCGCGAGCAGGCTGGATCCGGTGGACGCCCAGTAGCGCTTGCCGGCGATGTTCTGGCCATAGACCCGCACCATCGCCTGTTTGCCGAGCAGATCGAAGCCGTAGCTGGCGCCCGCGTCGAACGTTTCATAGCCCGGCACGAAACCCTGGTTCAGCGCATTGACGGCGCGGCGGCCGACATGGAACACGCCGGCGGACACACGCAGCCCTGAGATCTGCGGAACCCGATATTCGATGAATAGCGAACCGGAAAATTTCGCGACATTCTCGATCTGTTTGCCGATGACGTTCGCCGCACCCGATTGCTGCTTGGCGTCGAGCACCATCGCGCTGCCCGAGATCGACAGGTTGGGTATCAATTCGCCGACCGCGCTGAACTCCGCGCCCTGATAAGCCGCCTCGCCGTCCTGCACGAAGAAATTGGCGCTGTTGAGATAGGCGGAAGGACGCTTGATGTGGAAATAGGCGCCGGTCAGCAACAGGCCCCGCAATGGCTCGATCTTGACCCCCGCTTCATATTGCTTGCTGATCGCGGCGGGCAGGATTTCACCGGCATTGTTGGCGATCTGCTGGGCGATCGGCCCCGGTTCCAACCCTTCGATATAATTGGCGTAGAGGCTCGCCCATGCCGACGGCTTCACCATCAGGCCGTAGGAGAAGGTATCGGGCTTGATGTTGTACCGGCTGGTGCGGCTGACATCGCGATAGTCGGTCTTGCGATAGCCTACCGTCGCCTGCAGCCAGTCGCCGAGCGAAGCGCGATCGAAGATATAGATGCCCAGATCCTCGGTGCGCGCCGGATTGGGGATGATGCGCGGCGCGGGCATCTGCTGGGGGATCGGCACGGGATTGTAGAGGTTCTGCGCGAAGCTGCGACGCACGGATGTCGGTACATTGCTGTCGCGGGTCAGATAGGCGGCGCCAACGAGAAGGCTATGCTCGACTGGGCCGGTGCGGAAGGTGCCGGACACATCCGCACGATAGATGATGTTCTTATAATCATTGCCCCGCGTTTGCGCGACCGAGACAATGCCGTTGCCCGTGGCAAGATTATAGCCGCCGAACGAGGAATAGGCCCGATCGCGGCTGAGGAAGGACTGGCCTATCGCCGTCGACAATCGCCAGCCCGGCGCGAAGGCATAATTGACGCGTGCAAGGAGGTTCGTTTCCCATCCCCGTGCCTGCATCCATTTGCCGCCGAGATTGGTCGACGGCGGTTGCAATGGTGGAAGGGTGATGACGCCATTGGCCGCGCTCAGGCTGAATTCGGTCGGCTCGGTGATCGTCTTGTAGATATATTCGGCGTCGAGCAGCAACTCGAGGCCGGCGAGCGGCCGCCAGTCGAATGCGCCAGTCACGAAATGCCGTTCGCCGCTGGTCAATCTGACGCCGGTATCGACCAGCGAACTACCCGCATTGACCCGCACGCCAGCCTTGCCGAACCCGCGGCTGATATCGATATCCGCGCCGATCGACCCGTTGCTGTCGCCGGTCATGCCGAACCGCGTGACCGGTACGGCCGCCGGCCTTTCGGTCACCAGGTTGACGATGCCGGATGGGGTGGCGAAGCCGTAATAGAGCCCTGCCGCGCCCTTCAGCACCTCGATCCGGTCCTTGCTTTCGATCGGCTGCTCGACGAGATTGATCACCGGCAGGACGCCGTTCCACCGCACGTTGGCGAAATTGTTGAGTGTGATGCCGCGGATGGCGAGGTTGCTGTAGATGCTCGTGTTGATCTGCGCCTGGGTTACCCCTGGCGTATTGCGCACCGCGTCGATGATCGATCGTGCCTGCTGCGCCTCGAGCAATTCCTTTGTCATGACCGCGACAGTCAGCGGCGTATCGAGCAGTCGCGCGTCGCGGAACGTGCCGGCCTGAACGAAGTCGGCACCGAAGCTGCCCTGACGATCCGCGGTCACGACGATATCCTCATCACCGCCGTGCGCATTCCGGCTCTGCGCCTGCGCGGGAACGGTGGACAGCACCGCGAGGGCGGCGCCCAACAGGATCGAATCCGAAG
Organism: Sphingomonas sp. NPDC092440; assembly: GCF_044754985.1. Lineage (NCBI taxonomy): Bacteria > Pseudomonadati > Pseudomonadota > Alphaproteobacteria > Sphingomonadales > Sphingomonadaceae > Sphingomonas > Sphingomonas sp. NPDC092440. The sequence continues at coordinate 74,856 of NZ_JBIVQA010000017.1, forward strand.
GACGATATCGATCGATACGGACCACAACGCGCATTGGAACGATCACCCCCGGTTAATGTACGGTGGCGCCCATACGGTATTGCAACTCATTTGCAAATAAGCTTTCCAGGCTTATCGCGCCCGGCGGAAACCGCGCCGCAGATAAACGAGCAGACGATCGGGTCCGCGTGGCGCCGCCATAATCAGGCGATAGTCTCGTTCCAGCGTGAGCGCCACGACGGCGTGTGTGGCGAGGTTCCATGGCGCGAGCGGGTGATCCATCGTCACCACCACCGGCGGCCGCCTGGCCATGATCCGGCGCACTTCGGCCGTTTCGTCGATCCCCGTCGCCCCGCGTTCCGCGTCATAGGCGAGCGTGGAGGGAAAGGCATAAGCAGTCGGGAGGCACGCCTCGGCAAGGTAATAAAGGATCGAATCTCCGGCGAAGACATAGGGACATTCGCCCCTGCTATTGGCCTTGATCAGCTGCGCGATCGCGCGGGCCGAGGCCCCGTCATCGGGTTCACTGGTGAGATGGAACACCAACAGCGCCGCCCCCCATCCCATCGTCGCGAGGAGCGCAGCACGGTACCGCCCTACAACGGGCGCCGCGATTATCGTCAGCGGCACCATCAGCGGCAGAGCATAATGATCGAAGAATGCGCCGATCATCACGAAGGCGACCAGCGCAGCCGCCAGCCAGCCAAAGACAAGGAGTGTTGGGGCATTGCGTGGACGTTCGCGCCAGCAAAGAACTGCACATACCGCGAACGGCGCAAGCTGCGTCATAGTCCCCGCCAGGCGCGCTGCAATCTTCGCGGCGGGGTATCCCCTACGTAGACCGATCGACACGAAATTGGAAAACCAGAATGCCTGGAACTCAACAGGACCGCGCCAATAGTAATAAGCAACGGCCAGCCCGGTCGGCGCCAAACCCAACCCCGCCCACAAGGTCGCAGCACCGCCCATCGCGAGCCACGACGCTCTCGCGCGCCGCAGATAGCAAAGGTGCGCGAGGCCAAAAAAGGCGCCCTCGACAACCGGCGTGTATTTGGTCTGGATCGCCAATCCGGCAAGCAGACAGGCGCCCGCACCATTGAGCACAATCGCGCGCCGGCCACCTTGCGCTGCCAGCAGCGGCAACCGCAGCGTCAACAATCCTCCGGCAGCGATGAACAAATTGTAGAAAACCGGCGACTGACCGCCTCGCCCGCTCAGCAGGGAGAGCCAGAGAATATACCCGATCGCGGCCGCGATCGCCCCGCCCCCGCTTGCACCCAGCTTCCGGCCGGCGCGCGCGATCATCCAGGCGGTAGCTGCGGCAAATAGGGTCGCGACGAGTTGATAGGTGAGGATCCCGTCCCCCGGTATCAACCGGATCGCGGCGAAGATCAGAAAAAGCCCGACCGGCTTGCGGTCCCATATGCCGATATAGGGCAGCACGCCGTGCAGCATCCTGTCGCCGACGAGCAAATAATATTCCTCATCGACATGGATGGCCGGATTACCAAAATCGCGCGCGCGAATCAAAATGGCGACGAGGAGCAGCAGTACGAAGACAGCAAATGCGCCCGATCGCGCCGATCGACCGCGCGCCGTGGATATGTCCGTACCCGCGCTAGTCATCGGGGCATCCAATCAGCGCGCGCGCAGGCGTCATCCAACTCATTTCCTTTGCGGCCATCGCAGGAGCGCCGCTTCGGCGTCGTCGGTCACCATCCCGGGAGCGTTTCACCGCGCCATCCACCTCGCCGAAACGCCATCGACGGCAACCAATTGTCATCATCGTGGTGTCCGCGGTATTCGCGCTCCCGACGCTCGCGCGTCCAATAGCGTCGTGCCCGTTCGCGTTTCCGGCACTCGCGACCTTCCCGCCAAATTCACGGTTGTGGATCGGTTTACAAAAATGGGCTCTGACGCATATTTGGGGTTGCTTGGGATGTCGCTCCAATCTGTCTGGCTTCGAGCAGATCGAGTTTTGCGCGATCGCAGCTGGAGCGTTGTGATCTGCCCACCGGTTTGCCCGTTCGACCAGGACGATACGATAACGGCGCGAATGGCGGCGAGGTCCTTCCGTACACCGTGAGCGAAGAAAGCGAGGGGGCTTGATCCTGCCCGCCCCAGCCAAGGCTCGAGCGAGCTATCTCGCGTGCGGGACGCCTCGAAACGCTGGCCGCGGATCATGGCGCGGACATCACCTCTGCCATGGCCAGTTCGACGTTCGATCTCCCTGATCGCAAGCCCGCTCTTGGCCCGTTTGAGGATGGCTGTGCTGGTTTCCTCACGCCGTAAATAGCCCTCGTACTGGAGTCGTTCCACAGCGCTCAGGATAACGGGTTCGACGATGGTCGCATCGATCGCCGCCCGGATAGGACGCATCGACGCGCATACTGTATCGAGGGCGGCGCGACTGGCATCCTCGTTCAGATGCCAGCGATCCGCGACCTGGGTGACGTACGATAAAGCCCTGGCGGCCGCCAGCGCGCAAGCGCCGCTACGATCACGCACAACGGGGGCGATCTGGGGTTGCCGCACGCGCCAGGCGTAGCCGGGAACAGGCTCACGATCAGGAAGCAGCCGGATTGGTCGCCGCCGCTCGAGATCGCAGATGATGGTGCCGTAGCGATGGTTTTTACGCCGCCACGCGTGGTCATCGACCCCAACGATATGAGTCACGGCGAAGCGCGGACGGCCACACCTTTGGACCGTCCTGCGCAGCGAACACCTTGCTAACCGGGCCGTTCCACATATTGAGTCATAGCTCAGCCCGACGCCGATTGACCCCAAAGGCGGCACATGGAACGGCGATTGCGCGGGGCGCATCGGCATATCGCGGATTGGAGACAATTTTGAAAATAGTCTGTTGATTTCAAACTGAATTGCATGTGCCAGGGCGATTGTTCTGCCCAGCATCTGAACGAGGATCACAGCTTTACCGAATTAAGTCGCAGTGCATTGCTGACGACGGTAAAGCTCGACAACGCCATCGCCGCGCCCGCGAGCATGGGGGACAGAAGAATGCCCGCGACTGGATAGAGCACACCGGCGGCTATCGGCACGCCAATGCCGTTGAACAGGAATGAAAAGAACAGGTTCTGACGAACGTTCCGCATCGTCGCGTGCGCGAGCCGACGCGCGCGCACCATCGCCGCCAAGTCGCCCTTGGTGAGCGTCATTCCCGCGCTTTCGATCGCCACATCGGTACCAGTACCCATCGCGACGCCCACGTCCGCTGCAGCGAGCGCGGGTGCGTCGTTGATTCCGTCGCCGGCCATTGCCACGCGGGCCCCTCGCGCCTTGAGTTCGACGACGATGCGGGCCTTATCCTCGGGCCTTAGGCCAGCATGAATCTCGTCGATCCCGCCGATCGCCTCGGCTACAGCTTGCGCCGTTCCCTCGGCGTCGCCGGTAAGCATCACGATCCTGAGGCCTTCCGACCGCAGCGCCGCGATCGCATCACGGGCGGAGGGGCGAAGTGGATCGGCAACCGCGATGAGCCCTGCAAACCGCCCTTCAATCGCAACGAACATCACACCCGCGCCCATCCCGCGATGCCGCTCGGCTGCTGCGCCGAGCGCCGCCGGATCAGCGCCAACGCTTTGCAACTGAGCCGCATTCCCGACCGCAATGCGTCGTCCCTCTACCACGCCGGTAACCCCCGCCCCGGTCTGCGACTCAAAGGCTTCCACCTCCGGAACCCTGACACCCTTCACCTCGGCGCTACTCAACACGGCACGGGCGAGCGGGTGTTCGGAGCGCGCTTCGACCGCCGCCGCTGCGCCTAGAACCTCCTCCCGTGTGAAACCGTTGGCGACCTCGACCGCCGTCACCTGGGGTCGTCCGGCGGTGAGCGTGCCCGTCTTATCGATTACCAGCGTATCGACCGCTTCCATCGCCTGTAGCGCCTCGGCATTCTTGATGAGCACGCCGGCGTGAGCCCCGCGGCCGGTGCCGACCATGATCGACATTGGCGTGGCGAGCCCCAATGCACATGGGCAGGCGATGATCAGAACAGCGATAGCGTTGAGCAGCGCATGCGCGAACCGCGGCTCGGGCCCGACCAGATTCCAGACCAGGAATGTGGCTGCGGCAATTGCCACGACCAGCGGCACGAACCAACCCGACACACGGTCCGCTACCGCCTGGATCGGCGCGCGGCTCCGCTGGGCCTCGGCGACCATCTTGACGATCCGCGCCAGCACCGTATCGGAGCCGACGGCGCGCGCCAGAATGACAATCGACCCGGTGCCGTTGACCGTCCCTCCGGTCACAGTCGCGCCGGCTTTCTTAAGGACCGGAGCCGGCTCTCCCGTGAGCATGGACTCGTCGACCGAGGAGCGGCCGCTGACGACGTCGCCATCAACGGGAATTGCCTCGCCAGGCCTCACCTGCAAATAGTCCCCTACCTTCACCCCCGCGAGAGCGATTTCGGTTTCGCTGCCATCGTCGGCGATGCGCCGAGCGGTCTTTGGCGCGAGATCGAGTAGCGCGCGAATGGCCCGGCCGGTCGCTGCCCGCGCACGCAGTTCGAGCACCTGGCCGAGCAGGACGAGCGTTACGACGACGCCCGCCGCCTCATAATAAACAGGCACCATCCCGCGCATGCGGAAGGTTGGCGGAAACAGCCCTGGTCCGACCGTCGCGACGACGCTGTACGCAAATGCCGCGCCCACCCCGATCGCGATCAGCGTGAACATGTTCAGATGGCGGGTGACCAACGAGGTCCAGCCCCGTTCAAAGAACGGCCAACCGCACCAGAGGACGATCGGCGCGGCGAGCACTAACTGGACCCAGGGCGAAAGGGATGGCGGGACCAAATGGATGCCGGTCAGCTCGGTGCCCATCGACACCGCGAGCAGCGGGACGACAAGCGCAGCTGAGATCGAGGTGCGCCGGGTGAAGTCGACGAGCTCGGGATTGGGTCCGGCATCGATGCTGGGATCTTCGGGCTCGAGCGTCATGCCGCAGATCAGGCAAGTTCCTGGTCCATTGCGGCGAATCTCGGGGTGCATGGGGCAGGTCCAAACCGCCCCCTGCGGCACGACCGCCGCCGCTCGCGGGTCCGCACCCAAATAGGCCTGCGGATCGGCGGCGAAGCGTATTCGGCACCGGTCGCTGCAAAAGAAATTTCGCACGCCGTCCTGCTCGACTTGATGCGGCGTTGTCGTCGGATCGACCGTCATCCCGCAAACCGGATCAATGGCCTCAATAATCGAGCCATCTGAACCCGAATTAGCGCGGTTCGCAGAGCAGCAACTGCCTGATCCTGGCGTTGCCTCGGGAAGATGCGCGTGTCCGGCCATGTCGATCCTCCAATGCGGGTCGCGATGGGGTCTGACCTTGCGTCAGGGCCAGCAATCGCCGGACGCCCATCATGAGGGATTACGCATCCGCACGCGCAACCCCTCATGTCGAGTGCAAAATCGCTTAGCGAAAGGACATAACCGAGGTCGGCAGATCGCATTTTGCGGGCGGCGGAGGATCTCGCTCTCGCCTTTGGCCGGGCAGCTTTGACGCGCTGCTACGATGCTGTGTTCTATCGCGGCACCTCACGACCGCCCTTCCACGACACGGTCTGGGGCAACTTCATTTGTCGCCTGTCCGCTCCCGCAATAGGACCCCTCAGATCAGCCGACCGGAACCTGGAGGGCTGGTTGGCTTTTTCTCACGCGCTATTCGTGCTCGCCGCCGTGTCCGTCTCCAGATCCATGACCGCCATAGCCGTGACCATCATAGCCGTGTCCGCCATAGCCGTGTCCGCCATAGCCGTGTCCGCCATAGCCGTGTCCGCCATAGCCGTGTCCGCCATAGCCGTGTCCGCCATAGCCGTG
>NZ_JBIVQA010000017.1:80759-88895 GCF_044754985.1 Sphingomonas sp. NPDC092440
GCCATAGCCGTGTCCGCCATAGCCGTGTCCGCCATAGCCGTGTCCGCCATAGCCGTGTCCGCCATAGCCGTGTCCGCCATAGCCGTGTCCGCCATAATATCCATGCCAAGCGCCGTAGCCATGATCCGCATGGAAGTAATGATGGTGGCCATGTCCGCCGATTGAGACGAACACCGGGGCCCCTTCGTAGGGCGGGTATCCATAGAAAGGTCTGTAATTGTAGCCGTAGCCGTATGGGTCGGATGCGCCACGAATACGAACAGGCGCATAAACGCGATGGTGACCGTGTCCTGCATAGTGGCCATGGCCGTGTCCGCCCCGCGCCCATGCAGCGCTAGGGAACGAAGCGATCATTACGCCCGCTGCTGCGATCGCGAGAATGTTCTTCATCATCTCAACCTCCTGCCGATTTTGACCAAGTTGGCGCGGCCGAGGGCGGGCCTCGTCAATTCTGCTCACATCTTCGCCGGCGCCTTAAAAGAGTGGTACCCACGGAACCTGGCCGGGCATCGTTTGTTGCCGTCGAATTCAATCATCAGCGCGGACCAGGCAGAGGCGGAGGCGCCATTCCTGGCCAAAAACTGCCCGGTCGCCCGTGATGACTATAACCATGATCGGCCATCTCCAGTTGAAGGAGGCAATTGGCGAAGCCTTGGCTCCCCGGCACGAAACCATAAGCGCTGCAGGTCGTCTCATGCCGGAACAGCATTTCCTGCCGACCGATGCATCCACCCAGCACGGCGGCGGGGAGAGCAATCACTAGAAGCGTCCATCGTCTGCGCATCTTTCGGCTACTCCCGCTGTTGGTCGTCGAGTGTGTCGTTCGCTGTCCTGGTTGCCAGTTCCGCAATGCCACCTGCCGAGCGTCGCATAGGGTTGGTGGTCATGGCGGCAATTGGCATAACGGTGCCCACCGTGCCCTGAACCACGCATAGGGAAAGCCGCACTGCGCGCATTCCAGCTGCCAGTATTTCGCGCCGCGACGTGCCCACCGCTGTAAATGACGTTACGGCCATCGGATTGTGATTTTGCCCGATCTCCGAGGATGTGGAATGGCCAGCGGCAATGTCTGCCGGATGAGCCGCTGCGCTATGCGATTGCGCGGCCACAGGGTATGCGACAAGAGCCGTGAAAAGAGCAGCAGCCAGTCTCCAAAGCGATTTCACGTTTCATCCCTTGTCAGGCGATACGCCGCGTTGAGCGGCACATCGATTGATTTTGCCAATGCTGCTCAGTTAATCAGGCGGCGTCTGAGACCTTTTGTACCTGCTCACCGACGCCGGCAGCATTGCTAATGATACGCAATACCTTGGGCTGCGAAGTTCGCACCAGCTTGTCGCACCGGTTAAAACCGATTTACCGATCGACACGGAAGCTCCTCGGGGGGATTGGACAGCGGAGGGCATGGAATCTCTCGTTCAGGCCCGGACAGTCTGCGTTAGATTGCCGACGGACCGTCCTTGCGCGCCGGACGCGCGCCCCCGTAGGCTGGCAGGCTCATCACAACCTTGAGACCAGGCTGGTTGTCGTGCAGCGACAACGTGCCGCCGTGTGCCCGCACGACAGCGGAGACAATCGACAGACCCAGCCCACTGCCGGGCGTTGTCCTGCTAGCATCCAAACGGGTGAGACGCGCGACCGCCCGCTCACGATCGTTATGGCCGATACCAGGGCCATCGTCCGCTACGGAAAGAATGACACGGCCGTCGCGGGTTTCTGTGCGCACCTCCACATTGGCGGCGGCACCGCCATATTTGAGAGCATTGTCAATCAGGTTGACCACCGCCTGCATCAACAGCGGGCGAACGCCTTCCACGACCGCTGGTTGCGCATGGCCGACGAGCCGCCGCCCTTCGCTGTCGGCGGCCGGCTCATAGAGATTGACGGCCTCCCTTGCGATCGCTGCCAGGTCGACCCGCTCGAACGCTTCGGACGTCAGTGCCTCGGTGCGCGCAAGTCCCAGCAGGTCGTTGATGAGCTTGAGAAGAGCATCGAGGTCATGCGTGGTGTCGAGCAGCAGACCCGGATCGCTCGTCGTTTTCCGCAGGATCGCCAGCTCGATTCGAGCCTTGATTCTGGTGATCGGCGTCTTCAAGTCGTGCGCGAGCCCGTCGGTCGCAGCGCGCAAGCTGGCGACCATCCGTTCGACTTCGGAAAAGCAGGCGTTTACCGTTTCTGCCAGTCGATCATATTCGTCGCCGTTCCCAGTTGTCGGCAGGCGCTCATCCAGGCGGCCGGCGAGGAACCTCTCACCGGTGTCACTTACCCGTTCGACAAAACGGAGCGCGCGACGACTGATCAACCATCCCAGTCCCAATCCGATCAGCGAGGTGAGTCCAATCGACCAGATCAGGGTTTCGATGAAGCGCTCGCGCAGCCGGGCCCGCCCGCTCGCGAGATGCCCGACGAGGAGGCGACTTTTGCTACCCAAAGGAACGACTTGCGCCTCGATATCATGCTTGACGGTGCCCTGCCCGCTCTTGAGCGGCACCGCTGAGCGGCTCCAGCCGTATTGACGCATGTCGCGCGGCCAGACGGAAAGATCACCGGCAATGACCTCGAATCTGTCGTCCGCAACCACGTAGACAAAATCCCTCGCTTCGTCACGTCGCGCACGGGCGTCGACGAAACGCGTCAGCTCGGTCAAACCTCCTGCATTGTAGCGATCGACCAATCCTGTAATTTCGGCGCCCACCATATGCCGTGCCTCGGTATCAAGGAGGCTGATGGTGCGGACGTATTGCAAGGTCAGCGCCGTGACTGTTGCAACCAGGGCGGCAAGTGTAACCCATAGCGCGCCCCTGAATGCGGCGGCATGGGTCTGCTTTCGCCTATCGTGCATCGAGACGATAGCCCGCTCCGCGCACAGTTTGAAGCAACGGTCGCTCCCCGGGATGATCGATTTTCGCGCGTAACCGGCTGATGTGGACATCGATGACATTCGTTCCGGTATCGAAACCATAGTCCCATACGGCCTCGAGCATCATAGTTCTGGTCACCACCTGGCCAGCATGTCGGACGAGGTAGTCTAGGATCTGGAATTCCTTGGCGAACAGCTCGATTGCCCGCTCGCCGCGTCGCGCGGAGCGCGACAAGAGATCCAGGTCAAGATCCGCCACCCGCCGCACGACCGTGGTGGATGCGGCGCCCTCACCGCGGCGAATGATGGCGGCCAGCCGCGAGATCAACTCCTGGAAGGAAAATGGCTTCGGCAGATAATCGTCTGCGCCACTGTCGAGACCGCGGATACGATCATCGACTTGACCAAGCGCGCTCAGGATGAGTACGGGAACGGTCTTGCCTTCGGCCCGCAAGGCTTGCAGCACCGAGAGCCCATCGAGTTGCGGCAGGCTCCGGTCCAGGATGATGGCGTCGTAGCTATTGGTGAGTGCAGACGTCAGACCATCGATCCCGGTCGCACTGTGATCGCACGCATGGCCCAGCTCGATCAGCCCCTGCCTGACATAGTCCGCCGTCGCGCTGTCATCTTCGATCAAAAGCAGCTTCATGCGGTCACCTCAATTTGCATTAACGAGCAAGTCTGAGCTCCACGTCGCCATCCACTTTAACACCGCGAGCCGAGCCAGTCGCCTGTTCTCGACATCGCCTGCGCCCTGAGGAGGATGGAGTTTCGAGGTCTGGCCCTACGCGTTCAGTAGCGCGCGCGTACGTTCCATCTGCCTGTGGCAGACATTACAACCATGTAATCAGATAAGCTTCGACCCGAGCGACGAGCAGCACCGGGCACCGGGCACCGGCGAGTCAACGCACCGTCAATGAAACCCTTGTAATGGAGCCGTCAGAGACATTCCAAAGCACTAGGTCAGATCGATGGCAATGGCTCATAAGATCGTCTTGAGCGAGATCGGGTTAATCGTCTCGATGCTCGCGGTGGTCGCCTTGGGGCTGACAATTTCCAGTCAATGAGCAGGGCATTATCGATGATATCCAGCAAACGGGCCCTTGCCCTATTCGTAGCTATGACCGTCTTTGCGGGCGCTCCGGCAGCCGCCCACGATCCCAACGAGCTAGGGGCTGGACCAGGGCCGGCCAACGTCTCGGCGCCACAACGAGACGGCAAAAATGCTGGTATGCAAATGGATCGAAACCCGGCGACTGACGCTCACCCGGGCGACGAGGCGTCAATGGGCCACATGCATGATGGCTCGCTGGTTGGGAAAACCTTCTCGCAACGGCTCTTCAACTGGCTCGGCCGTCTCCATGTCATGGTCATTCATTTTCCGATCGCCATGATTATCGGCGCTTTCGGGATCGAGCTCTTCGGTTTGTGGAGGCGGAATGCGCGCTATCAGCACGTCGCGCGTATCATGCTGGTCGTCGGCACCCTTGGCGCGATCGTTGCCGCGTCGCTCGGCTGGTTCGCCGGCGGCTTCTATCTTGCGGACCGCAATCCGGTCTTGATGACGCATCGTTGGCTTGGAACTTCGATCGCCGCGTTTGCAAGCCTGCTCGTGTATCTGGCCTTCGCGCGTCGGCGGCGGCAGCGTAAGGACCGCGCCGTTTACTGGTTGCTCCTGGCAGGGCTGACGGTCGCGATCTCAATCCAGGGGTGGCTTGGCGGATCGTTCATGCACGGCGGCCTGCGCCACCTCGCGTTTTGAGCGCGGGCATGGCGGGATCTCCGAGTCTCTTGATGACCGCAGTCGCGGCCGACGTGCCTTGGTTCATCGATGTGGGTCGCATTCTCCTGGCGGCTCTACTGGGAGCACTGATCGGATGGGAACGCGAACGCCGTGGTCGGGAAGCGGGTATTCGAACATATATGGCAACCGCGCTGGGCGCGTGCGCTTTCGGTCTTATTTCGGGAGCGATCGGTGACCAGGGTCGAATTTCCGCCGGCATCGTCACCGGGATCGGGTTCATCGGTGCAGGTATAATTCTGCGAGACACTGGTCGTGTGACCGGGTTGACGACGGCGGCAACGCTTTGGGCTTCCGCCGCGGTGGGGCTGAGCGCGGCCTACGGGATTTACCACCTTGCCGCTATCACGGCGCTATTGATCCTGGGTGTTCTTGAACTCCATCGGCTGCCGGGCTGGGCTCACTTCTCGCATCGTGCACGACGCGTGCATGAAAGTACCAACGACAAAGGCCCGGGGGGTGATGCTCACGACGCCCCAGCGGCGCCGCGCTCCGCATCCGATGACACAATCGCGACCGCTGCAATTTCACGCCTTGAACACTGAGACCGTACGCAGATGGATTGGACGGTATGATGCGACCAACCCGGGCAAGAAGCCGGCCCGAAGTGACAATAATGTATTCGACAGCTCAGACAAGCGGAGCACCATATGACTGAAGGGAGAAAGGTGACGATACAGAAGAGGCGCGTCAATGTTGCCGGTGATCGGCCGCTCCTTCGGACTTGATTATTCAAGCGAAAGCGCCGCTGGACCGCGGGCGACATTGCTCAGCCGACGACGTTTCAACCACAAGTTCGATAACAGCCAGGAAAGGGAGATCAGCCGAATTCGAGTGACGGGGCCAGCCCCTTGGCCCGTCTGTCCGGCATCGAGTGCGTTCTTGTATTCAACGATGATGCCGGCAAAGACCCCGGCCGCCTTACCCCGGGGCGGTCGGGGTCAACCATTTACGATAGCGCTGGTCCGTAGCAAGACATTGAAAGCGTTTCGCCTGTTGCCTGAGGAGGAGATAATGCCGCGATCCGCAGGTGCGCGGTCCGTCCGCGAACCGAACTTCTCATCTGCCAATGGCGCGATTTTACAATTCACGGATCATCGCGGCGCTGGGAATTCGAGATACAAACATCGCTCTCCGCCGATTGAGGCACAAAATTGATGCGCCCTCCGTTTGCCCGAGCTCTCGGTTCGAGCGAGAGCCAGCTAAGGCATAAGAACGATGCTTCATCCGACCTTGACCGGATATTTCACCCATGTCTAATTGCCTGTATGGGAGCTGGGCGCGTGCCGACATCGGACGAAGTCGAAGCGCTTGCCGAACGTATCCGGAGCGATGTGAACGGCGCTCAGAGATCCGTCGCGTGGCGCGACCTATCAAAGGACTCGCCCGTCCGGCTTCGCGCCGTAGCTGCGGCGCATCTAGCGTTCGGACTTCATCTCGACCCTGCGGGCTTGGCCTTCATGGAAAGAACGTGACTCTTCCCGATCAAGCGACGACGGCAAGGTTATGGCCTTTCGACCGCCGCACTCGCGAAGCGTGAGCCTCATTATGGGCCTCGATTGAGGCCGGCCGGCGGAATTAGCTAGCTTAGCGACGCTCGGCGAACCACTGCTCGAGGGCATGAGCATAGCAGCCGGTCTGTCCGCCAGCCCCAACTACCGAGCAACTGTTCGGTCGTCCCATACGAGACGCATCGTCGAGGATACGCACCCGGCTAGCCCAACTCTGCGCGGGCGCGTGATATTTGGTTTCGCGCAGGTTCTTTGGAATTCGATAGCGCTCGAATTGGGGTTCACGCCCGCAAACGGCGATATCACTGTCGGTTCCCGGCGGACATGGATCGTTTCCGTATACGGTCAGCGACGCGAAGCGATCGGGCTGCGTCGTGTCGGCGGCGTGCACCGCATTAACACCAGCCAACAGCAAACTCGCCAGAACGATGCCAGCACCGCCTCGATAGAGATTCCGCCGTCGGAAGTGGCCGTTGCAACCACACGGCCTTGTGCCCCGAGTTAAGATCGTGTTCATGACAGATTCTCCTCGTCAGCGGACTTGGGCTGCCGCCGCTTGAGAAGCTTCGATCACGCTTATGGCATCAGACTGAGCTCTTGGTGAACTCGCTGTAAGACTCTCGACTGACCAGGCCTTTGAATTGATAGAGGGGATGCCGAGACGTACGTATCCATGGCCGTCTCCTCGCTCAATCTTCGACAAGCTATCACTTGCCAGACCGCATTCTTGCGCGGCATCACATGGAAAGCATCGGTGATGTCACGCGCGCCATCGAGTTGGGGAATGGCCCCCTCGATAGCCGCGACGGTATCCGTGTGCCCCATCGCGATCCATACCCGCGCACCCGATGGGATCATCGCAATGCCTTCAACGCCGAAGCCACCAGCGCCGGCGAAGCTGAGGCAAAGATGCTGATCCGCTTGCCGCGCGCCAGGTCGATGACGATCGCGGGCTGCAGATCAGGGCGTGCTGCTTCCACGTCCTCGATCATCACTGCCGCGGCGAAACCGGGCGTTGGCAAATCATCAGATACCGGCTCGGCATGAGCTTCACGCAGCTTCCGCCGCCACGTGTAGATCAGCGCCGACGAGATATCGTACCGCCGGCAGACCTCGGCGACGCAGGCACCCGGCGCAAACGCCTGGTTGAGAATCTCCAGCCGCTCCTCGTCGCTCCAGCGGCGACGCCGCTCCGGCCCGGAAAACACCGTGATCTGCCCCATCGACCGCTCCAAAGCGCACTCTTACGAGCACGCTAAAGACCGGCCCCTCAGCTCAGCGGCAAGGCGGGCTCCGCCGGATGGGTACGAACGAGAAGTCGTAGCCGGCGAGTGTCTTTACGACGGGGAGCCGGGCCATGCGCAGGGCCGCCTTGATCCGCCGGTTTTCACGCAGCGACAACTCTTTGCCCAGCAGTTCGTCGGCGTTGAACCGGTGCTCGGGCAAGCGCTGCAACTCCTCCCGCTCCTCGGCGAAGGCCTCGATCACCACGCGTTGGGTCGTGCCATGCACCCGGACATTGGCGACCGTGTCGAGCCAGTCGATGAGCTGGGCGTTGAGATCCTCCATGTTGCGGAAGGATCGCCCCAGGAAGAAGTCCTCGCGGATGTAGCGGAACGGCCGCTCGACCTTTCCCTTCGTTTTGGCGCGATAGGTATGGCGCGACGATCAGGATGAGAGGCGGATCTGGAGCGCAGCCCCTGTCGATGCAACTCCAGTATCATCATGGCTTCTCCAAGTCGGATCATCGGCGGCGCCTCCCACGAGGAGGTCTTCTCGCGCCGATTTTGGCGTTGCCAATGCACCGGGGTTAACCCCGGCGCATTGGCAACCAGGTCCAACAATCAGGGAATTTTCAAAGCCCACTTTTGGGTTCTCCCGCACTTTTGGTGCAGGTGGCGGGGAACGAATCATGAATCTGGTCGATTCAAGCAGGCTCCATAACGAGGGAGCCTTGTCGATCC
>NZ_JBIVQA010000018.1:0-78042 GCF_044754985.1 Sphingomonas sp. NPDC092440
AAAACAGATGACGTGACATCCATCCCCTCCGCCAAACTCATCTACCACACATATTACGACAATAACTCAAACAGATATATAGGTTCTCAACCTAGTTCGCGCCCGGCGCTTCCTTCGCGAAGGCCAGCGCGACCATGCGCCAGCCCCGGGGCGTTCGGATCATCAGCGCGCGATCGGTCCATTCGCTGCCGTCGGTGCCGCGGAAGGACCAGCGCGCCGTGCCGATGCCGCCGCGCGCGTCGACGACCAGCGAGGTCGGCACCGCCGGGCTGCCGCTGGAGGCGGCTCTCCGGGCGACGTAGCGCGCCTGCCATTCCCCAAGCGTCGCCGCGACGAGCTCGCCGCCGTCGACCGTCATCACCAGCGCGCGCGGATCGATGCTCTCGGCCAGGAGCCGGTCGTCCCAGGTGCGATCCGCGGCGAGCTTGGTGCGGACGACCTGCCGCACGCCCGCGTCGGCGGCGGCATCCGGGCGGGCGCCCGCCTCGCAGGCCTTGCCGACGATCCGCCAGCCCCCGGCCAGCCGGGCGAGCAGCAGATAGTCGACATATTCCGTCTGGCCGCGCACCGCGACCGCGCGCGCCACCGCCGTGGTGGCGCCGCTGTCGATCCAGGCGATGCTGGTGGCGATCGGGCCGGCGGGCGCCCCGGCGGTGCGCATGCGCTGCTTCCATTCGCCCTGGCTCGTCGCCCGGATCGCGGCGCCGTCGGCGCAGTACATGATCGCGCTCGGCTGGAACGCGGCCGCCAGTTGCGCCGGATCGTTCGCCGCGACTGCGGCGCCATAGGCGCGGACCGCCGCATCCGGTGTCGCGAAGCCCGATGCGAGCATGGCCGCGAACGCCGCAATCATCGTCAACATCGCGCACTCTCCCTTGCCCGCCGGCATAGCGCTTCTCCGATTGTTCCGATATTCGTAAGGCTGGCCATCACCGTTCGGAAAAACGGAATGAAGATCGACTTGCGCCGTGCCGCTGCCTTCCATGCCGTCGCCCGCGCGGGCGGGATCAACGCGGCGGCGCGGATCGAGGGCAGGTCGCCGCCGTCGATCCATGCCGATTTCCGGCGGTTCGAGCGCGACGCGGGCGTGGCGCTTGCCGAACGGGTCGGGCGCCGGCTGCGGCTGACACCCGAGGGGCGCGCCCTGTACGAAGCGATCGACCGGGCGCTCGCCGAGGTCGCGCATGCCGCCGAGCAGGTCCGCAGCGAGGCCCCGGCGGCCGTGCCGCTGCGTATCGGCTGCGTCACCGGCTTCGGCCGCTATCGCCTGGCTCCCAGGCTGTTCCGCGACGCCGAGCCGGCCCGGCGCATCGTCTTCCGCACGGGCTCGCACGACCAGATCCTCGACTGGCTCGGCGCCGGCCTGATCGACCTGGGGATCACCTATCGCGGCGTGGTGGCCGCGCCGATCGCAAGCGTCGCGGTGGCGGAGGAAACGCTATGGCTGATCGGGGCGCCGGACGGCCAGCCGACGCGCGAATGCCTATCCCAGGCGCCGTGCATCGCCTATGACGAATATGAATATGTGTTCGGGCACTGGTTCGACCAGGTGCTGGCGGCGCAGCCGGCCGGCCTGATGGTCCGCGATCACTGCAACGAGCTGGAGGAAGCGCTGCTCAGCGTGCGCGCCGGTCGCGGCTTCACCATCGCGCCCGAGGATGCCGCCCGCGCCTTCGGCTTCGCGCCCTGCGGGCCGGTGGCGCGCAACACGCTGATATTGTGCGCCATGGGCAGCCGCCTGGCCTCGGACGATGCCCGATGGATCGCCGGGCTGGCCGA
This sequence comes from Sphingomonas sp. NPDC092440, assembly GCF_044754985.1. NCBI lineage: Bacteria > Pseudomonadati > Pseudomonadota > Alphaproteobacteria > Sphingomonadales > Sphingomonadaceae > Sphingomonas > Sphingomonas sp. NPDC092440. The sequence continues at coordinate 1,780 of NZ_JBIVQA010000018.1, forward strand.
GCGCCCGGCCGGCTAGGCCCCGGCCGCCGTCAGCCGGTCCAGCTGCGCGCGGCTGAGCGCCACGTCCCAGCTGCCCGCCAGCTCCTCGACCTGGGCGAGCGAAGTCGCGCTGGCGATCGGCGCCGTCACGCCCGGCTGCGCCGCGACCCAGGCCAGGGCGATCCGGGCGAGAGTGGCGCCGGTCTCGGCCGCGACTTCATCCATGGCGGCGAGGACGGCGGGGCCCTTGCCCTGCATGAACGCCGTCATCCGGCCGCCGCGCACGCTCTTCCCGAGATCCGCCTCGGAGCGGTACTTGCCGGTGAGATAGCCCGAGGCGAGCCCGTAATAGGGCACGCAGCCGATATTATATTCGACGCACAGATCCTGCAGCTCGCCTTCGAACTTGTGGCGGCTGACCAGGTTATACTCGTTCTGCAGCGCCCGGTAATGCGGCAGGCCGTCGCGCGTGGCGATGTCGAGCGCGGACTTGAGGCGGGCGGCATGGAAGTTCGACGCGCCGATCGCCCGGACCTTGCCGGCCCGGATCAGCCTGTCGAAAGCGGCGAGCACTTCTTCCTGCGGCACCGCCTCGTCGTCCTGGTGCGCGAAATACAGGTCGATCGTCTCGACGCCGAGGCGCTTCAGCGACGCGTCACAGGCGGCGGCGATGCGCGCGGGCGCCAGCTTCGAGCCGCCCTCGCCGTCGAGCATGCCGACCTTGGTGGCGATCTTCACCTTGCCGTGCTTGCCCGAGGTGCGGAGCCATTCGCCGATGATCGCCTCGGATTCGCCGCCGCGATGCCCGGGGACCCAGGCCGAATAGACATCGGCGGTGTCGATCAGCGCGCCGCCGGCTTCGGCGAAGCGATCGAGCACCGCGAAGCTGGTCGCCCGGTCGGCGGTCCAGCCGAAGACGTTGCCGCCCAGTATCAGTGGCGGTGTCTCGATGCCGCTCGTGCCCAGTTCCCGCCTGATCATTCCGCCGCTCCGTTGGACTGGCTGGCATTCACGTCGATCGCGGCCGCCGCTGCGTCGAGCTGGCGGGACTCGCCTGTGCTCAAACCACCCTGTGCGTCATCGGATCCGCCGCGGCCGCAGGCGGCGAGGGCGAGCAGGAGGAGGAGAGGGGCGAGCCGCATGGATCAGTCGGTGATCTCGTCGCCCGAACCTTCGCCGGCGGCATTGCCGACCGGCACGGCCTGGTCGTAATTGCTCTCGGCGGCGCCGAACGCCGCATTCTCGGCGGCGTTCACGTCGCCCACCGCCTCGCCCATGGTGTTGCTGTCGCCCGCGACCGCTTCATTGGCCTCGGCCGCTTCGTTCTTCGCCTTGTTGCCGCAGGCCGAAAGCCCGAGCAGCGCGACGGCCGCGAGCGGGAGGATGAGCGCCTTGCGCATGGATGCGTCCCCTTTGCCGGAATGTTCGGGCAAGGGCTAACCGAGGGAGTGACTCGCGCGCAAGGCGCATGCGGTGCGTTGACCGCATATAAAGATATCTTTATATCTATAACCGCCGTGCAGAACGCCCTCGCCATCTTCCGTGCCCTTGCCGATTCGACGCGGCTGCGCATCCTCGCGCTGGTCCGCTCGATGGAGCTGAGCGTGGGCGAGCTGGCGCAGGTGCTGGGGCAGAGCCAGCCGCGCGTCTCGCGCCATGTGAAGATATTGTGCGACGCCGGGCTGCTCGAGCGGCGCAAGGAGGGCAGCTGGGTATTCGTCGGCCTGGGCGCCCCGGCCAGGGTGCAGCCGATGCTCGCCGCGCTCGATGCCTGGAACGAAGTCGATCACTGGATGGTCGCCGACGAGGCGCGGCTCGCCGCGGTGCGGGCGGACCGGGCGAGCGCGGCGGCGGACTGGTTCGAGAACAATGCCGGCGAATGGGACGCGATCCGCTCGCTCCACGTCGCCGAGAGCGAAGTCGAGGCGGCGATGGCCGCGGCGCTGGGGGATGCGGCGGTCGGCTATCTTGTCGATATCGGCACCGGCACCGGGCGCATGCTCGAGCTGTTCGCGCCGCGGGCCGAGCGCGCGCTGGGGATCGACCGGTCGAGCGAGATGCTGCGTCTTGCGCGCGCCAAGCTTTCCGAGCAGGGGCTGGCCAATGCCGAGCTGCGGCAGGCGGACCTTTATGCGCTGCCGTTGCAGGACGGCGGGGCGGACCTCGCGATCCTGCACCATGTCCTCCACTTTGCGCAGCAGCCGGGCGCCGCGATCGGCGAGGCGGCGCGGGTACTGGCGCCGGGCGGGCGGCTGCTCATCGCCGATTTCGCCCCGCACGAGCGCGAGGAGCTGCGGCAGAAGGACGCGCATACGCGGCTGGGCTTCTCCGACGAGCAGGTGCTCGGCTGGTTCGAGGCGCATGGGCTCGCGCCGGTGAAGGTGGAAACGCTGGAGGGCGGCGAGCTGACGGTGAAATTGTGGCTGGGTCGCAAGACCGGCCAGGTGAATGAAAAGGTGAGGGCCGCATGACTATTCTGGACCCGCTGGCGGCGCCGCTGTTCGCGGACGTGGCGGGCGATATCGATGTGAGCTTCGAATTCTTCCCGCCAAAGACGGAGAAGATGGAGGAGACGCTGTGGGAATCGATCGAGACGCTGAAGCCGCTCGACCCGCGCTTCGTCTCGGTCACCTATGGCGCCGGCGGCACGACGCGCGAGCGCACCCATAACACGGTGGCGCGGATCGCGCGCGAGACGGCGATCCCGGCGGCGGCGCACCTTACTTGCGTCGAGGCGACCCGGGAGGAGATCGACCAGGTCGCGCGCGACTATTGGGCGGCCGGCGTGCGCCACATCGTGGCGCTGCGCGGCGATCCGCCCCGGGCGGGCGAGAAGTACAGCACCCATCCCGGCGGCTATGAGAATGCCGCGGACCTGGTGGCAGGGCTGCGCCGGCTGCACCCCTTCGAGATCTCGGTTGCGGCCTATCCCGAATGCCATCCGGATTCGCCGACCCAGGTGGCGGACCTCGACAATCTGAAGCGCAAGATCGACGCGGGCGCGACCCGGGCGATCACCCAGTTCTTCTTCGAGCCCGAGACCTTCCTGCGCTTCCGCGACGATGCGGCCAAGGCGGGGATCGACGCGGAGATCGTGCCGGGCATCATGCCGGTGATGAGCTTCGCCAGCGTGGTGCGCATGTCGGGCATGTGCGGCACCCAGGTGCCGGGCTGGATGGAGCGGCTGTTCGAGGGGCTGGACGATCATCCCGCCGCCCGCCAGCTGGTGGCGGCGACGCTGGCGGCGGAGCTGTGCCGCAAGCTCTATGCCGGCGGGGTGCGCCAGTTCCACTTCTACACGCTCAACCGGGCCGAGCTGAGCTACGCGATCTGCCACCTGCTGGGCGTGCGGCCGAAGGTGGCGGCGTAGATTTCCTTGTTCCCCTTCCGCTTGCGGGAGGGGCTAGGGGAGGGGCTGTCCCTCCCGCCGAAGACTACAGGCCCTCCCCCGGCCCCTCCCGCAAGCGGAAGGGGAGCAATGGCGGAGGGAAAGGAAGCTGAAATGACTGCACGCGAGAAACTGCTGGCCGAAGCCGCCAGGCGCATCCTGATCACCGACGGGGCGTTCGGCACCGAGATCCAGAACTGGAAGCTCGACGAGGCCGCCTATGCCGGCGATCTGGGGCTGGGCCACGACCAGAAGGGCAATAACGACATCCTCGCGCTGACCATGCCCGAGGTGCCGGCATCGATTCACCGCGCCTATTTCGAGGCGGGGGCGGACATTGCGGAGACCAACACCTTCTCGGCCAACCGCATCAGCCAGGCCGATTACGGCGCCGAGCATCTGGTGCGCGAGATCAATGTGGAGAGCGCCCGGCTGGCCCGCTCGATCGCCGACGAGTTCGAGGCCAGGGACGGCCGCCCGCGCTTCGTGGCGGGCGCGCTGGGGCCGACCAACAAGACGCTGTCGCTGAGCCCCGACGTCAACGATCCCGGCTATCGCGAGATCGACTTCGACTATCTGAAGGACGTGTATCGCGAGCAGATCGACGCGCTGGTCGAAGGCGGGATCGACTTCGTGCTGATCGAGACGGTGTTCGACACGCTCAACGCCAAGGCCGGAATCATGGCGGCGATCGAGGCGGGGGAGGCGCTGGGCCGCGACTTGCCGATCATGCTGTCGATGACGCTGACCGACCTGAGCGGACGCAACCTTTCCGGCCATACGGTGGAGGCCTTCTGGCACGCGGTGCGCCATGCGCGGCCGGTGACGATCGGGCTCAACTGCTCGTTCGGCGCCGAGCAGCTGCGCCCGCACGTCAAGACGCTGTCGGCGCTCTGCGACACGCTGATCATGGTCTATCCGAACGCCGGCCTGCCCAACGAGCTGGGCGCCTATGACGAACTGCCCGAGACGACGGCGGGGCTGGTCAAGGAATGGGCGGATGCGGGGCAGGTGAACATCCTGGGCGGCTGCTGCGGATCGACGCCCGCGCATATCGGCGCGATCGCGAAGGCCGTGGCGGGCCTGCCCGCCCGGCCGCTCCCGACGCCGGAGGTGCGGACGCGGCTGGCCGGGCTCGAGCCCTTCACCATGGGGGCATGAGCATGGCCGGGGCGCAGGCATGGCAGGTCCGCGAGGCCGGCACGGGCGACGTCGCCGCGCTGTCGCTGGTGGCGGGCGCCACGTTCCTCGAGACTTTCGCGGGCGTGCTGCCCGGCGATGCGATCGTCGCGCATTGCGCCAATGCCTATGCGGCCGAGCGCTTCGCCGACTATTTCGCGAAGGGCAGCCGGGCCTGGATCCTGGAGGCGGCGCCGGGCGGCGCGCCGGTCGGCTTCGCGCAGCTCGCCACGCCCGACCTGCCCGGCGCCGGGCCGGGCGATATCGAGTTGAAGCGCATCTACCTGCTTTCCCGGTTCCACGGTTCGGGCGCGGGCGCGGCGCTGATGGCGGCGGCGGTGGCCGGCGCGGCCGGGCATGCGCGGCTGCTGCTCGGCGTCTATGCGCACAATGCCCGCGCGCTCGGCTTCTACCGCAAGCAGGGTTTCGTGCCGATGGGCGAGCGCCGCTTCGACGTGGGCGGGCAGCTTTTCGACGACGTGGTGCTGGCGCGCCCGCTTGCGGGCTGAACCTTTGAACAGAAAAGAGCAATGACCAACACTTCCTCCTCCACCAGCTTCGTCAATGTCGGCGAGCGCACCAACGTCACCGGCTCGGCGGCGTTCAAGAAGCTCATCATGGCCGGCGACTATGCCAGGGCCGTGGAGGTCGCGCGCCAGCAGGTCGAGAACGGCGCGCAGGTGATCGACGTCAACATGGACGAGGGCCTGCTCGACGCGCATGAGGCGATGACCACCTTCCTCAAGCTCATCGCCGCCGAGCCCGATATCGCGCGCGTGCCGGTGATGATCGACTCGTCCAAATGGGACGTGATCGAGGCGGGGCTGAAATGCGTCTCGGGCAAGCCGATCGTCAACTCGATCAGCATGAAGGAAGGCGTCGACCAGTTCCTCGAGCATGCGCGCAAGTGCATGGCGTACGGCGCCGCCGTGGTCGTCATGGCGTTCGACGAGACCGGCCAGGCCGACACCCAGGCGCGCAAGATCGAGATCTGCGAGCGCGCCTACAAGCTGCTGGTCGGCATCGGCTTCCCGCCGGAGGACATCATCTTCGATCCCAACGTCTTCGCGGTGGCGACGGGCATCGAGGAGCACAACAATTACGGCGTCGACTTCATCGAGGCGACGCGCGAGATCAAGCAGCGCTGCCCGCATTGCCACATCTCGGGGGGCCTCTCGAACCTGAGCTTCTCGTTCCGCGGCAACGAGCCGGTGCGCAAGGCGATGCACTCGGTGTTCCTCTATTATGCCATCCCGGCGGGCATGGACATGGCGATCGTCAATGCCGGCCAGCTCGACGTCTATGACCAGATCGAGCCGGAGTTGCGCCAGGCCTGCGAGGACGTGATCCTCAACAAGGATCCCGAGGCCGGCGACCGGCTCGTCGCGCTCGCCGAGAAGTTCAAGGGCACCGATGCGGTCGCCGAGAAGCAGGCGGCGGAGTGGCGCGGCTGGGACGTGAAGAAGCGGCTCGAGCATGCGCTGGTCAAGGGCATCGACATGTATGTCGTCGAGGATACCGAGGAGTGCCGCCTCGCCTTCGCCCGGCCGATCGAAGTGATCGAAGGGCCGTTGATGGACGGGATGAACGTGGTCGGCGACCTGTTCGGCTCGGGCAAGATGTTCCTGCCGCAGGTGGTGAAGTCCGCGCGCGTGATGAAGAAGGCGGTGGCGCATCTGCTGCCCTTCATCGAGGCGGCGAAGGAGCCCGGCGCCAAGGGCAAGGGCAAGGTGGTGATGGCCACCGTGAAGGGCGACGTCCACGATATCGGCAAGAACATCGTCGGCGTGGTGCTGCAGTGCAACGGCTTCGACGTGGTCGATCTCGGCGTGATGGTGCCCTGGTCCAAGATCCTCGAGGCCGCCAACGAGAATGACGCGGACATGATCGGCCTGTCCGGCCTGATCACGCCGTCGCTCGACGAGATGGTCACCGTCGCCGAGGAGATGCAGCGCGCGCAGATGACGATGCCGCTGCTGATCGGCGGCGCGACCACCAGCCGTGTCCACACGGCGCTGCGCATCGAGCCGGCCTATACCGGCCCGGTGGTGCACGTGCTGGACGCCAGCCGCGCGGTGGGCGTGGCGACCGCGCTCGTCTCGGATACCCAGCGCGACGACTATGTCGCCAAGGTCGCGGCCGAATATGAGCAGGTCCGCCAGGCGCGGGCCGGGCGCGGGCAGAGCGAGCTGCTGCCGCTCGCCAAGGCCCGCGACAATGCGTTCGAGGCGGACATGCGCCTCAAGCCGGGCAAGCCGCGCATGCCGGGCGTGCACGACTTCCCCGACTGGGACCTGAAGGACCTGCGCGGCTATATCGACTGGACGCCCTTCTTCCGCGCCTGGGAGCTGGCCGGCAATTATCCGGCGATCCTGGAGGACAAGGTGGTCGGCGAGAGCGCGACCAGCCTGTTCGCCGACGCGCAGAAGATGCTCGACCGGATCGTCGACGAGAAATGGCTGACCGCGCGCGGCGTCGCCGGGCTGTGGCCGTGCCGCCGAGACATGAGCAATGGGGGCGACGACATCATCGTCCATGTCGGCGACGAGGAGCATGTCACGCTGCCGATGCTGCGCCAGCAGATCGCCAAGCGCGAGGGCCGGGCGAACATGTGCCTGGCCGATTTCATCGATACGCAGGGCGACTGGATCGGCGGCTTCGCGGTGGGCATCCACGGCATCGAGCCGCATCTTGCGCGCTTCAAGAATGCGATCGACGATTATAGCGACATCCTGCTCAAGGCGCTGGCCGATCGCCTGGCCGAGGCGTTTGCCGAGCGGCTGCACCAGTTCGTCCGCACCTCGCTCTGGGGCTATGCCGAGGGCGAGCAGCTGACCAACGAAGCGCTGATCAGGGAAGACTATCGCGGCATCCGCCCGGCGCCGGGCTATCCGGCCTGCCCCGAGCACAGCCTGAAGCCGATCCTGTTCAAGATGCTCGACGCGCACAAGCGCACCGGCATCTCGCTGACCGAGAGCTTTGCGATGCTGCCCACCGCGGCGGTCTCCGGCTTTTATTTCGGCCATCCCCAGGCCGAATATTTCGGCGTGGCACGGATCGGGCAGGACCAGCTTGCGGACTATGCCGGGCGGCGCGGCGTCGACCTGGAGCAGGCGACACGCTGGCTGCGGCCGAACCTGGACTGAGGCCCGGCCGCGGCACGGTTCAGGGCTGGGTATAGGCGCCCTTGGTCCAGCCCTGGGTGCCCGCGTCGTTGCAATATTCGGTCGTGACGTTCTGGTTGGTCACATAGAGGCGGATGTGTTCGCCCTGCGAATCCTGCCAGACCGTCACCGAGGCCTGCGAGCCGGGAAAGGTGGCGCCGGCGGTCCAGCCATTGCCGTCGTTGCAGCGCTCGCTGATCGTGTAGCCGTCGCTCGAATAGACGCGGAGGTGCAGCGCGTGCGCGCTGTCGAACCAGCTTGCGGCACAGGTGCTGATCGGAAAGCTCGGATTGTCTCCAGACATAGGCACTCCCCTTTTGCGGCTCGCGTCCCCTGAGGCGAACCGCCGGGAGGCTCCCGCGTAAGTCGCGCCTGCGCAATCGGCATTCGGTCCGGATCGGTGCGGCCCGGGCGCATCGATCTGGGTTGGTTCGGGATCGCGCGCTATCTGATAGCATCGCGCGTTCGCCACGATGCCGGAGCCCGCATGACCGCCAGCAGACAACAAGACAGCTCGGTCGCGAAGAAGCTGGGCCCGGGCCTGATCACCGGCGCGGCGGACGACGATCCCAGCGGCATCGCCACCTATTCCCAGGCCGGCGCGCAATTCGGCTATGGGCTGATGTGGACGATGGTGCTCACCTATCCGCTGATGACGGCGGTGCAGCTGGTGAGCGCGCATATCGGCCGGGTGACCGGGCGCGGACTGGCCCGCAACATGCGCGAGGTGCTGCCCGGCTGGCTGCTCACCCTGCTCGTCGCGATCCTGTTCGTCGCCAACACGATCAACATCGGCGCCGACATCGCCGCGATGGGCGACGCGGCGCAGCTGGTCCTGGGTTGGGGCGACCATGGGTTCACGATCTTCTTCGCGCTGCTCTGCCTCACGTTACAGGTCTTCATTTCCTATCATCGCTATGCGCACGTGCTGAAATGGCTGACCTTGTCGCTGTTCGCCTATGTCGCGGTGATGCTGGTGGTGCATGTCGACTGGGCCGCCGCCGCGACGGGGCTGGTGGTGCCCCGGATCGACGGGCCCCAGGCGATCGCCACGGTGGTGGCGATCTTCGGCACCACGATCAGCCCCTATCTCTTCTTCTGGCAGGCCGCGCAGGAAGTGGAGGAAGTGGATGACGATGACGAAGCCCGGCCGCTGACGGAAGCGCCGGAGCAGGCGCCCGGCGAGATCCGGCGGATGCGGATCGACACTTTCATCGGCATGGCCTTCTCCAACCTGATCGCGCTGGCGATCATCGTGGCGACGGCCGCGACGCTGCACGTGCAGGGCGTGACCAGGATCGACACCGCCGCCGACGCCGCCCAGGCGCTGAAGCCGGTGGCGGGCAATTTCGCCTTCGCGCTGTTCGCGATCGGCATCATCGGCACCGGGCTGCTCGCAGTGCCCGTGCTGGCCGGATCGGCGGCCTTTGCCGTGGGCGACGCGCGCGGCTGGCGCTGCGGGCTGGAATACAAGGTGAAGGATGCGCCGGGCTTTTACGGGGTGATCGCGCTGGCGACCCTGCTCGGCATCGGGCTCGACTGGTCGGGCATCCCGCCGATCCAGGCGCTGTTCTGGAGCGCGGTGGTCAATGGCTTCGCGGCGGTGCCGATCATGGCGGTGATGATGGTGATCGCGACGCGCCGCGGCGTGATGGGCGCCTTCCGTATCCACGGCCCGCTGCTCTGGTTCGGCTGGGCGGCGACGCTGGTGATGGGCGCGGCGGCGGTGGCGATGCTGGTGTGGCGATGAGGCGGCACCCGTCTTGCCGCGCCCTTGCGAGCCGCTAAGCTCGCGCGCAAATCATGGGAGGGGACCCAATGGCGGAGCCGACGGGCAAGGATATCCGGCTGGTGATCGGCGCGTCGTCGCTGGGCACCATCTTCGAATGGTATGACTTCTTCATCTGGGGCACGCTGACCGCCACCGGCATCCTGCAGCACACTTTCTTCCCCGCGGGCAACGACGTGCTGGCGAGCCTGCTCGCCTGGGCGGCGTTCGCGGTCGGCTTCGGTTTCCGGCCGCTGGGCGCGGTGCTGTTCGGCTATCTGGGCGACAGGATGGGACGGAAATACACGTTCCTCGTCACCATCACCGTGATGGGCCTGGCCACCGCCGGCATCGGCCTGGTGCCGAGCTATGCCGCGATCGGCATCGCGGCGCCGCTGCTGATCCTGCTGATGCGCGTGGCGCAGGGGCTGGCGCTGGGCGGCGAATATGGCGGTGCGGCGATCTATGTCGCCGAGCATTCGCCGGGCGGGCGCGCCGGCTTCCACACCAGCTTCATCCAGGCGAGCGTGGTCGGCGGCTTCATTCTGAGCCTGGCGGTGGTGCTCGCCTTCAAGGCGCCGATGCCCGCCGCGACCTGGGCGGCATGGGGCTGGCGCCTGCCCTTCCTCTTCTCGATCCTGCTGCTCGCCGTGTCCTTGTGGATGCGCCTGAAGCTCTCCGAGAGCCCGGTGTTCAAGGCGATCAAGGACGCCGGCGAGACGGCGAGCAACCCCTTCGTCGAGAGCTTCACCTATCCCGGCAACCTGCCCCGGCTCTTCGTCGCGCTGTTCGGCATCGCGGCGGGGCTGACGGTGATCTGGTACACCTCGATGTTCTCGGTGCTCTCCTTCCTCACCGGGCCGATGCGGATGGACCCGACCACCGCGCAGCTGATCTGCGGCGGCTCGGCGCTGGCGGGATGCGGCTTCTTCATCCTGTTCGGCCACCTTTCCGACCGGATCGGGCGCAAGAAGCCGATCGTGATCGGCTATGCGCTGACGCTGGTGCTGCTGTTCCCGCTGTTCTGGGCGATCGGCAGCGCGGCCAATCCCGAGCTGGCGGAGGCGGCGAAGCGCACCCCGGTGGTCGTGCGGGGACCCGACTGCGCCTATGATCCCTTTGCCGCCAAGCAGGTTGACGCCTGTGGCCGGATCCTCGACCAGCTCTCGAAGAAGGGCATCGCCTACAAGACCGACCGGGCCGAGGCGGTGGTGGTGACGATCGGCGGCGTGCCGGTGGCGGATGCCAGCCCCGCCGGGCTCGACGCCGCGCTGGCCGCGGCCGGCTACCGGCTGGAGCGCATCGTGCCGTCGGCGGGCAACATGGCGGTGATCGTGCTGGCGATATTGGGGCTGATGGCGCTGGCCGGCGCGACCTATGGCCCGGTCGCCGCCCTGCTCAGCGAGATGTTCCCGAGCCGGATCCGCTATTCGTCCATGTCGATCCCCTATCATCTGGGCACCGGCTATTTCGGCGGCTTCCTGCCCTTCATCAGCCAGTATATCGTCGCGCGCACCGGCGATCCCTATGCGGGACTGTGGTACACCATCGCCGTGGTGGCGATGGCGCTGGTGGTGACGCTGCTGGGCCTGCAGGAGACGGTCCCGCCGCGCCGGGCGAGGCACTGAGGGCATACCCATCCCCCGCAACGGCCATTGCGGGGACCGGGCGCAGCTCCTAACCGCTGGGGGATGACTGCTCCCCTGCGCCTGCGGCTCGACGGTGCCGCGCTCGTCTCGAACTGGCGGCACCTGGCCAAGCTCAGCGGCACCGCCGCCTGCGGCGCGGCGATCAAGGCGAACGGCTATGGCCTTGGTGCGCGCGACGTGGCGGCGCGCCTGGCCGAGGCGGGATGCCGCGACTTCTTCGTGGCGACCTGGGCCGAGGCGGCGGCGCTGGCGGATCTCGGCGTCGCGGTCTCGGTGCTGCACGGCGCGCGGGCGGAGGATCCGCTCGACGCGCCCCATGCGCGGCCGGTGCTGAGCACGGCGGAGCAGGTGATGCGCTGGAAGCCGACGGGGCGGCCCTGCGACGTGATGGTCGATACCGGCATGAACCGGCTGGGCGTTTCGGCCGACGAGATCGGCGCGGGGCTGCTCGACGGGCTGGCGATCGAGACGCTGATGAGCCACCTCGTCTCGGCCGACGAGGATGTGCCGCTCAACGCCCGGCAGCTTGCGGCCTTCGCGGCGCTCAAGGGACGGACGCAGGCGAAGCGCATGAGCCTGGCCAATTCGGCGGGAATCGCGCTGGGGGCCGGCTATGCCTTCGATCTCACCCGGCCGGGCATCGCGCTCTATGGCGGCCGGCAGCGGCCCGGGCACGACGCGATCCGCCAGGTCGCGACGCCGGAAGCGCAGATCCTCCAGCGCCGCCGGGTCCGTGCCGGCGACAGCGTGGGATATAATGCGACCTGGACCGCGCCCGCCGATACCGAAGTGGCGATCCTCAACCTCGGCTATGCCGACGGCTATCTGCGCTGCTTCTCCGGCAAGGGCTCGGCGATGGCCGGAGCGGTTGCCTTGCCGGTGCTCGGCCGCGTCTCGATGGACCTGACCGCGATCGACGTGACGGCGCTCCCCGGGCTTTGCGAGGGCGACTGGGTGGCGATATCCTATGGCCTGCCCGAGACGGCGGCACTGAGCGGCCTCTCGCAATATGAGCTGCTGACCGGGCTCGGCGGGCGCTACGACCGGATCTGGGCATAAAAAAGGGCCGCCTGGTTAGAGGCGGCCCCGATAGTTGGTCGGATCGGATCAGAAGCGGGTCGTCGCCGTGATCTTGTAGCGACGGCCGATCTGGTCGTAATAGTCCGCGAAGCGATAGCCGAGATCGCCGACCGTGGTCTGGTCGAGCAGATTCGAGACGGCGAGCTGCAAGCGGAAGCTCTTGTCGATATCCATGCCCAGCGCCATGTCGATGTTGTTCACCGTCGGATAGCGCGTGTACGGATATTGCTCGTTCGTCGCCGGCAGGCCGCTCGAGAAGATGCGCGTGGGCGATTCACGGTTCCAGGTGACCTGGCCGTAGATGCCGTCATGCTCGTAGCGCATCGAGAACTGGGTCTTCAGCGACGGACGCGCACGGCTGCCCGCGCTCGCCTGGGTGTCGTCGAAATTGCCCGATGACGAGGTGTCGTAGTTGATCAGGTAATAGGCGTTGCCGTGAAGGATGAGCTTGTCCGAGCCCAGGTTCAGCGTGTAGTCGCCCGAGAAGTTGACTGCCTTGATCTTGATCGCGCCCAGATTCAGGAAGCCGGCCTGGTAGCCGTTCTGGATCTGGAAGCCGCTGTCACGCGAGAACTGCTTGCAGGTGTTCACGCCCACCGACGGCGACGGATCCGGATAGGTCGGGCTGTCGTAGCAGGTCTGCACGATGGTCGCGAGGCCGACCGGGACGATCGTGTCGTCGAGGCGGAGGTTGAAGAAGTCCGCCGACAGCGTGAGCCCCGGGACCCAGCGCGGCCGGAGCACCGTGCCGATCGTCCAGCTGGTGCCGCGTTCCGGACGCAGGTTCGGCGCACCCGAATAGGTGCCCTGCAGACCGGCGCCTGCCGGCGAGAATCCCGCGAGGAACGTCGTGGCCGACGCCGTGTCGGTCGCGTTGCCATTGGCGATCGCGGCCTTCACGCAATTGGCGCGGCGAGTCCCCGGGACGGCGCCCGAATCGATGTTCGCCGGGCTGCAATAGTCGGTCGGGGTGGTGAACACCGGCTGGCCGCCGAGGAACAGCTCGACGATCGAGGGCTGGCGCACCGACTTGGTGTAGTTGCCGCGGAACAGGATGTCGCGCACCGGCGCCCAGGTGCCGCCGAGCGAGTAGATGGTGTTCCACTTGCCCTGCGTGCTCGGGGTGATCACGTTGCCCGCCAGGTTGCGATAGGTCTGCGCCTGGCCGCTCTGCTTGGTCATGCGGAAGCCCGGGTTGAACTCCAGCTTGCCGAGGAAGCTGAGGAAATCCGAGCCGGTGATCGGAACCGCCGCTTCGCCGCCGAACTCATAGGTCTCGGTGAACGCGTCGGTGTTCGCCGACGGTGCCGAACGCGAACGGCCCAGGCGGTTCAGTTCGTTGGTCGAGAACTTCATGTGATCGCGACGATATTCGCCGTTCATGTTGACCTGCAGCGTACCGGCCGGCAGGTCGAACAGGCCGCCGCCGACCGATGCCTGCACGAACGTCTGCTCCGAGAAATTGCGGAACAGCGACGGGCTCATGACATAGGCCTTCGACGCATCGGACATCTGGTTGTAGCCGAACGGATTGAGCGGCTTGCACGCGTTGATCATCGCCTGGGTGATCGTGGGCGTGACGAGCACTTCGGTGGGCAGCCCGTCGGAGCCGGCCACGCGGGTGATGTTCTCCGCCGTGCCGATCGGGGTCTTGCCGAGATACTCGTTCGGGAAGAGCTGCGCGCGGCAGACGATGTTGCCGTTCGCCGGGCCGCCGGTGGCCTGGCCCTGATCTACGGCGTCGAGCGCGAGCTGATATTCGACGTCGGCGATGCCCCAGGAACGGGTGTTCTGCTTCGAATTGCCATAGGTCGCCGAAATCTCGGCATTCCACGACTTTCCGAGCAGCTCGAACTTCGATTCGAGGCCCGCGGCGACGCGATAGGTCTCCTGGCGGTTGGTGTAGGGATTGGCGCCGAAGATATCCTGGTTCTGGCGCGTGATCAGGAAATTGCCCTTGTTGGTCGCCGAGGGCGTGATTCCGACCTGGGTCAGCACCGCGCGGTTCTGCGCCGTCAGATAGGGGTTGTTGTAGTTGACCATCAGCGCGGCATTTTCCTGCGTCGTGGTCAGGAAGTTCTGCGCGCCCGAGATGTTGCCGAGCGACCGGTTCAGGATGTTCGCATAGGTGTTCTCGGTGAAGAAGGTGACCCCGTCGAACAGCTCCATGCGGGCATTGGCGTTGAACACATAGCGGTCCTGCTGCGTGCGCAGCACCGTGTTCTCGAGGCTGCGGGTGAAGCCGCCATTGCCGCCGCGCGAGGCGCCGACGGTGAGCGGCGCATTGCCGGTGATCGCGCCCGAGAAGGTGTAGGCGTGCAGCGAACCGTCATCGTTGAACTCGAGCGGCACGGCCACATAGGGCAGGACCTGGTTCACCGGCACCTGCACGGTCGAGCCGTTGACCTTCACGTTCACCAGCGAGGTGTCGGTGTTGGCGATGCGCGGCACGTCCGGCGCGAAGGTGCCGATGAAATAGTTGAGGTTGGTGGCCGGGTTCGCGGCCAGGAATTCGCGCGCGGTGAAGCGGTTGGCCTGGAGCAGGTTGACGGCGATCGCCGTCTGCTGCGCCGCGGTCGAGCCGGTGGGCGCGGTGACGCCATAGGCCGCCAGCACCTGGGCCGAAGTGACGTTGCTGGGCAGCGCGGTCGGCGCGAAGGTGGTGAACGGAACGTTGGTCGCCTGGGTGGTGCGGCCGTTGAGGCCGTTCGACGACAGGTTACCGATCGTCGTGCCGTTATTGTAGCTCAGGCCGACGCCCGGCGTGCCGGAGATGATCTGGCCGGTCGTGGTCCAGTTGCCGTTGTTGGGAGTCGTGATCGTGGTGCGCGCGCCCGAGGGGGTCGTCGCGGTGATCGCGAAGCCGACCGGCGCCACGCCGTTCGCCAGGGTGATGTAGTTGCTGGTGCGCAGTTCGCCATTCACCGTCTGCGTGATCGGGGTGTTGGCCGTGTAGAAGGTGGTGCTGTTCACGTTCAGCACGGTGCCGGCATAGCTGAGCGTCTGCGTGACCAGGCCCATGCCGAAGAGCGTGGAGGGCTGGCCGTCGTCCGATGCGCGCAGGAACGCGCCATTGTTCAGATTGGTGACGTCGATCACCGCGGTGCCGGCGAAGTTCGGGTTGCGGATGCCGCCGTTGAACGGGTTGGTGTAGCTGCCCGGGCGCGCGTTGCGGAAGTCGCGGGAAATTGCCTGCAGGCCGTCGTTGCGGCTGTATTCGGCCGAGAGCATGACGTTCGCGCGGCCGTCGAACAGGTTCCAGCCGGCGAGCGCGCTGAGCTGATATTGCGGCGCGTCGCCGCGCTCGGAAATGCCCGAGACGGCACGGACCTGATAGCCCTCATAATCGGTGCGCAGGACATAGTTGACCACGCCCGCGACCGCGTCGGCGCCATAGGCCGCGGCACCGCCGACGGTGAGGATGTCGATGCGCTGGATCAGCGTGGAGGGGATGACGTTCACGTCGACCTGGCTGCCGGTCTCGTTGCCGGCGACGAACAGCGACGCGGCGTTGCCCGACACGAAGCGGCGGCCGTTGACCAGCGTCAGCGTGCGCGCGGTGCCCAGGTCGAGCAGGTCGACAAAGGCGGCGCCCAGGCTGGCGGTCTGTCCGCCATTGTTGCCGTTGAGGGGGCTGGCGCCGTTGCCGACCAGCGGGATGTCGTTGACCGCCTCGAGCGCGTTGGTGAAGCCGCGCGAGTCGATCGTCTGCGCACTCACCTGGACGCCGGGAAGCGTGCCCTCATATTCGGGCCGGGCGATGCGCGACCCGGTGACGATGATCGTCTCGCCGGTCTGCGGCTCGCCTTCCGGCGTGATGTTGGTGGGCGACGGCGCGGGTGCCGGCTTGGTCTGTGCGAATGCGACGGATGGAAGAGTCAGCAACGACCCTGCGAGCGCTGTCGCGCTCAGCAAATGCGTGAATTTCATTTTTTTTGCCCCTCGAGCGGGATGCTCGAACTGGCAATCATTCGGACATAAAGCTGCAACGCAAGGGACAAGGAATGACGCGCCGCGCGACGACTCGAAGGTGTTGCAAAAATGCGACTATGAATTGATGAAAATTACAGATTCAGGTTCGTTCATATAACATTCAGCAAGCGAAATGGTGTGTTGTCACACCAATTCGCTTGCTTCCCAGTCGCTTGACTGTCCGGATTCGTCGTGTGCTTTTCAGCGCTCGACGCACATCGCGATTCCCATGCCGCCGCCGATGCAGAGCGTGGCCAGGCCCTTCTTCGCGTCACGCTTCGCCATCTCGTAGATCAGGGTGGTGAGTACCCGGGCGCCCGACGCGCCGATCGGGTGGCCGATCGCGATCGCGCCGCCATTGACGTTCACCTTGCTCGCATCCCAGCCAAGCTCCTTGCCGACCGACAGCGCCTGCGCGGCAAAGGCTTCGTTCGCCTCGATCAGGTCGAGGTCCGCGATCGTCCAGCCGGCCTTCTCCAGCGCCTTTCTGGAGGCCGGGACCGGGCCGATGCCCATGATCGACGGATCGACGCCGGCAGTGGCCCAGCTGCGGATCGTCGCGAGGATCGGCGCGCCGCGCTTCTCGGCCTCGGCGCGCGACATCACCACCAGCGCGGCGGCGCCGTCGTTGAGGCCCGATGCGTTGGCCGCGGTGACGGTGCCGTCCTTCTTGAAGGCCGGGCGCAGGCCCGCGACGCTCTCCAGCGTGGCGCCGGCGCGGATATATTCGTCGTCGGCGACGATCGTGTCGCCCTTGCGGCCCTTGATCGTGACCGGGGCGATCTCGTCCTTGAAGCGGCCGGCGGCGCGAGCGGCCTCGGCCTTGTTCTGGCTGGCGACGGCGAATTCGTCCTGCTCGGCGCGCGTGACCTGATATTGCTCGGCCAGGTTCTCGGCGGTGATGCCCATGTGATAGCCGTTGAACACGTCGGTCAGGCCGTCCTTGATCATCGTGTCGACCAGGGCGACGTCGCCCATCTTGGCGCCGGCGCGCAGCGCCTGGGCGTGGTTGGCGAGCGACATGCTCTCCTGGCCGCCGGCGACGACGATGGTCGAATCGCCGGTCTGGATCGCCTGGGCGGCGAGCGCCACGGCGCGCAGGCCCGAGCCGCAGACCTGCTGCACGCTCCAGGCGGGCACTTCCCTGGGCACGCCCGCGGCCATCGAGGCCTGGCGGGCGGGGTTCTGGCCCTGCGCCGCGGTGAGCACCTGGCCCAGGATGACTTCGCTGACTTCCTCGCCCTTCACGCCGGCCTGTTCCAGCGCCGCCTCGATCGCGATGCGGCCCAGCTCGTGCGCGGGGGTGCTGCCGAAGGCGCCGAGGAAGCTGCCCACGGGGGTGCGCTTGGCGGCGGTGATGACGACGTCGGTCGGGTTGGCCATGGGAAACGACTCCTGCGAATGGTCTTTTGTGGTCGCGCGTTATCTAGTGTGCACTGCGGCAAGAAGCCAGTCGCGCAGCGGCTCCCACACCATGGCGCGCGCGCGGCCGCCGACGATCATGCCGACATGGCCGAGGGCGAGGCTCCGGCGCTCGGCCAGGCCGGCGGCGGTGGCGGCGGGAACGATGCGGTCGGTGGTGGAGAGCAGCTCGAGCGCGGGGTAGGCGAGGCGCGCGGGAAGGATGCGTGTTCCCCGCACCCACCAGCGGCCGGCGCCCGGCCGGTCGGCGCGGAAGAGGCGCTCGAACATCTCCTGCCCCGCGGCATAGGTGAGCGGCGCGCCGGCATTGGCCCAGTCCTCCAGCGCGACGAAGGCGCGGGCCTGGCCGCTGTCCGGCGCCAACCGGGCGAATCGCTCGAACTTGGCGATCGTCCGGGCCGGATCGAGCTGCCAGAAGCCGGCCTGCAGCACTTCCATCGGCACCAGGCCGAGCCGGGCGCAGGACGGCTGCGCGGCTTCCCATTGCGCCGCAATGGCTGCGCGCGCGAAATCGCCATAGCGCCGGAAGCGCCAGGGGGCGGCGATGGTGACGAGCCCGCGCGCCGGGCGCAGCATCGCCGCGGCCGTGGCGAGCGTCCCGCCCAGGCAATAGCCGGCGAGCAGCGGCGACTCGCCCAGCGTGTCGAGCAGGGGCAGCAGCAGTTCGGCGATGTGATGGTCGATGCCCTGGCCGCGATCCTCCGGCCCGGGCGTGCCCCAATCGACCAGCAGCGGCCGAAGCCCTTGAGTCGCCAGCCATTCGAGCAGCGAATTGCCCGGCGCGAGATCGAGGATGAAGGGCGGATTGATCAGCGACGGCACGAAGAGGACGGGCGGACCGCTGCCGCCATAATCGCGCAGCGCAGCGCGCCCGGCGGTGGCGATTGCGGGCCGGGGCGCGCGCTCCGCCGGCCTTTCCGCCTCCTGATAGGCCTTCAGTCCGGCGAGCGCGGCGGCCCGCCGCTCGGGCGATGCTGCGGTCTCGCTGCGCAACAGCGAAAGGAACAGCGGCAGCGGGCGCGGTCCGTGTTGCGCCGCAGAATGAAACGATGATAGATATGTTTCACTCACCTGGGGGCCTTAGATGAAGAAGAGCGCTGCTGGCACCGGTCCGGTCATCATCAAGAAGTACGCGAACCGGCGACTCTACAACACCGAAACCTCGTCCTACATCACGCTGGACCATCTGGCCGCGATGACGCGCGAGGGGCGCGATTTCAAGGTGGTCGATGCCAAGACCGAGGAGGACATCACCCATAATGTCCTCACCCAGATCATCATGGAGGAGGAGCAGCGCGGCCAGACCATGCTGCCGGTGAACTTCCTGCGCCAGCTGATCGCGCTGTACGGCGATTCGATGCAGGCGATGGTGCCCGGCTATCTGGAGGCCTCGATGGAGAGCTTCCGCCGCAACCAGCAGCAGTTCAAGTCGGCGGTGGAAGGTGCCTTCGCCAACTCGCCCTTTGCCGAGATGGCCAAGCGCAACATGGAGATCTTCGAAGCGGCGACCCAGGCGTTCAAGCCGGGCCAGGGCCCTGCTGCGGGCGCTGCGCCGAGCACGCCGGCACCGGCCGCGGAAGGCGACGATGTCGCGGCGCTCAAGGCGGAACTCGCCCGGCTGCAGGACAAGATCGAGAAACTGGGTAAATAGTCACGACTCCCCTCCCTGGAAGGGAGGGGCTCGGGAAGAGTTATGAACGCCCCCGCAGCCCGCCCAGCGCCGCGCGAATTTCCTCCAGCGTAGGCATCTTCTGCTCAATGACGCAGCGCAGGCCCAGCCCGCCAAAGCCGTGATAGTCGGTGGCGCTGGCGAAGGCGATCGTGTTGTCGCCGCGCACTTCCGCGCCGCGCACCGCATTTGGCGGCAGCGCGACATGCTCGCCATGTCGCTTCCCGGCGGACGTGGCGACGATCCGGTCCTGCTGGTCGACGATCGAGATGCTGGTCCGCCCCCAGTCGCGCTCGCCGAACAGCGACCGGTCGGAGATGATCGCGGGGATGTGTCCCTCCCAGTCGAACTCGAGATAAAAGGCGCCGAGCGGCCGCCCGTCGCGACCGCGCGGGCGCACGCCGGTGACGAAGACGAGCACCGCGCGATGGTCCGAATAGGGGTTCAGCCACACTTCGTCGGTGAACCATTCGTCGCGCCGGTGGCTGCGGATCGCGTTCAGATATTGCGGCGCGCTCGACAGGTCGACGCCGCGCACGCGCGCATGCGGATCGGACGCGGCGATCACCTTGCCCGCGTCATTGGCGAGGAAGGCGTTGACGTAATAGGGGGAAATCCCGGTGAGCAGCGCCAGCCTGGCGTCTGCCGCGGCAATCGTCTCGGGGCTCGGATCCTCGAGCGCGGCGACCACTTCGGCATCCGACGCCATCACGCGCAGATCGATGCTGCGGCCATAGAGGTGGCGGGAAACGTTCTGGATCAGCGCCTGGGCGAGCTCGACCAGGCGGGTACCCTCGATCTCGCTCACCATCTCGTCGGCGATGCCCGCGCCCATGGCGAGGCGCTCGCGCACTTCGGAGCGGAACTCGATCGAGGCGCCGCGCGCCTGTTGCGCCAGCGCCTTCACTTCCTGCGCCACCACCGAGAAGCCGCGCCCGGCCTCGCCCGAGCGCGCGGCTTCGATCGCGGCGTTCAGCGCGAGCAGGTTGGTACGCGCGGCGATTTCCTCGCTGGTCGCGGCATAGCTGTCTACTTCCTCGCGGAGGACCGACAGAAGGGTTCGAATTCGGCGTGGCACATGTCAGTGATAAGACGAGACGGTTAATGCCCCGTTTAGCACGAAAAAATCAGGGTTTCCTGAACTTTAGCGTCATCCGGTCGCTCTCGCCGATCGCGGCGTACTTCGCGCGGTCGACATCCTTGAGCGTGTAGGTGGGCGGCAGCGTCCATACGCCCTTGGGCCAGTCGGCGGTGTCGCGCGGATTGGCGTTGACCTCGGACGCGGCGACGAAGACGAAGCCGGCCTGCTCGGCCAGGCGGCGGACGGTCGAGACCTTGATATAGCCGCTGGTCTTCTCGCGCGCGTCGCTCGCGCTCTCGGGCAGGCGATGATCCTCGATGCCGAGCGTGCCGCCCTTCTTCAGCATCGCGAACATCTGCTTGAAAGCCTCGGGCGCATAGTCCTGGTCGCCGCGCTTGTAGCCCATCCGCCAGTTATGGACGTTGCGGAAGGTGAGGACGATGTCGGCGGTGCCGTCGGCCACCTTGGGCTGGCCGGCCTCGGCCGGGAAGGCGACGAGCCTGGCATGGCCGTAGAGCGCCGGGTCCTTGGCCTTCAGCGCCTCGACCGCCTTGCCGCCATTCGGGAAGTCGGGGCCGATCGCGGCGTAATATTGCCCCTTGGCGCGGGTGAGCGGCGCGAGGATCTCGGTATACCAGCCGCCGCCGGGCCAGATCTCGACCACGGTGTTGCCCGGCTTCACGCCGAAGAAGTTGAGCGTGTCGACCGGATGCCGATAGGGATCGCGCGCGACATTGGCCGGCGTGCGGCTGGGCGAGGCGACTGCTTCGGCGATGGCCGAGCGCTGCGTGCGCGGGGCTCCGGTGGCGACGCTGGCCACGGCGACGGCAGTAGTGAGTACCGCAAGAACGGTCAGGGTCTGGCGCACGCGAATTCCCTCCCTAGATGTCGTCCGCGCATTTGGGGGTTCTTCGGTTCGATGCAACAACAATTATGGTTCGGTGCGGCGGGCGCGGCAGCGATTGCGGTGGTCAGCGCCCTGGGCGAGCATCGCCGGCGGCGGCGCACGCGGATCGACGATGTCGGCTATGTGCCCTGGCAGTTCCTCCAGGTGATGGCGATGCTGGGCGCGGTGATCCTGGCGAGCGTGGCACTGAATATGCGCTGAGGCGTGGCCTAGCGATCCGTTGCCGGGCAAAGCGCGACGCTGGAGGAGCGCTGGTCGATGAGCAGCGCGAAATGCTGCAGGGCATGGGCCCCCACCAGGAGTTCGGGATAGCTGTCGGAGATTCGCACCGTCACATCGGAAAGCGTCGCCGCGCCGATGCGGAACGGGCCGTGGAGCTTCGCGCTGCCGGTCTTCACGGTCGTGTTGGTCAGCTTGCCCTCGCCCGCCGCCTCGATCGCGCCGCCGCCGACCTGATCGAAGAGCGGCCGGGGAAGGACGAAGGCGACATTGGCGCCGGTATCGAGATTGCCCTGGGTCACGACCTCGCCGATCGTCACCGGCACCCGGAAGGCGCGTTCATAGCCGAGCACACCCGGCGCGCCCGGCACCAGTCCGGCGCGGGGGGTGAAGCTGAGCCTTCGCTTCGGATAGTCGATCACCAGCAACCCGTCGGCAAAGAAGGCGCGGCCCAGGATTCCGGCGAACGCGGCCGCGGGCGCCATCTTGCCGCTATAGTCGCGGGTCATCACTTCCAGATCGTGGCGGACCAGACCGCCGAGCTCGACCGACGCCAGGCGGACGGTATCGACCCGTGCCGATGCCACGGCATCCGAGGTCTCGGCGGCGCCGACGATCGGCAGCTTCAGTTTCGCGACCAGGCTGGCATCGGCGCGGCCCATGCCGCTCGCGCCCGTATCTACGGCGAAGCTGTACGGCCCGCCGCCATTGACCCGCACATCGACATAGATGCGGCCGTCGATGATGCGGAACGGCACGCTCAGCAGGGCATCGGCAGACGCTTTCTCCACCAGCGCACAAATCGCCGGCCGGTCCGGGCCGGCCATGGCGGGGCTGGACCCGATCCCGGCCAGCGCGATCGAAGCGGCGAGGTTGCGCGCGATTCTCCAGCCCATGATCGTATCCCCGGCCAAGTGTATTATTTGAGTAATGCACTATATCCGGGATGCGTCAATGGCTGCCCTCGGCGCCTGCCCTAATAGAATTTCCGCAGCGTCAGCCGACGCTCGCTGCCGTCGCACAGAGTGAGCGCCACGGTGCGCCCGGGCGCGCCCGCGCTCCATTCGACCGGACGCCCGGCGACGGGCAGGCCATCGGCGGCGCAGATCGTCTCGCCTTCGCGCCAGCCCGTCTCGGCGGCGGGGGAGCCGCGCATGACGTGGAGCACGCGCAGATGCGTGTCCTCGGCGCCGAGCAGCAGCCCGCTGGTCGAGCGGAGGACCGGCGCGGCGGCCATGGCTCCGGGTTGGAGCACCATCCGCCCGGCGCGCGGATCGAGCAGCACGCGGTAGCGCAGCAAGAGCCCGGTGCCGATCCGGCCGGCGACGCCTTCCGCAACCGAATAGGCGCCTTCCTCCTCGATCCGCAGCTCGGTCTCCGGCAAGGCGACGCCGGCCAGGCTGAAGCCGGTCAGCACGGCCACCTCGGTCACCGTCGGACCGCCGAGCCCCCAGCCCAGCGTGGTGCTGAGCCGGGCGCCGCGATGGCCGGTCGATGCCCAGGCGGCGTGGCTCAGGGTGATCGCGGCGCCGTCCCCGGTATCGACGAGCAGCGGGCGCAGGCGGACGCCTCCGAACTGGATCTCGCTCAGCGGCACGCTATTGCCGGGCCTCACCCGGAGCGGCGCGGTCTGCCCGGTGAAGGGCAGCCGGCCCGTTGCAAGGATGCGGAAGCGGCGCGTGGGATAGTCGATGTCGAGCGCGCAGCAGCTCAGCACGTCGCTGCCGATGACGAGGTCGCCGCCAAAGCGGCCCTCGCTGGGGACGTCGGGAATGGCGATCCGTCCGCCGCGCCGGGTGAGCCCGCCGACGACCAGGGTGCCGCCCGGTGCCCAGTCGATCTGGATGGCGCCGCCGATCGCGCGCGCGCTCTGGCGCCGGACGGTGGCAAGGCGCGCCCGGGCAGCGAAGTCGCGGGTAACGATGGTGTTGGTGAGCCCGGTGTCGAGCACCGCGCGGACCGGGCGGCCGTTCAGCACCGCCTCGAAGCTGATCTGGTTGCCGGGCGTCAGGTCGAACGCGATCCAGCGCGCCTCGCTGTCGGACGCGAGGGTGATGCCGTCCTTCGCTTCCTCGCCGCTGGAAACGGGAGGAGCCGAAGCGAGCGCGAGAGGCAGGAGGAAGCCGAGCACCGGCATGGTCTAGCCGGTCAGGCGATCAGAGGCACGCCTCGAGCAGCGCCTGGTCGAAGCCATATTGCTTGGCCTTGTCGAGCGTGTAGGGGCGCAGGCCCATCGAGCGATATTCGCCGATGATCTTGCCGTCGGCGCTCTCGTCCAGATACTCGAACTTGAACAGTTCCTGGGTGACGATCACCGGGCCTTCCATGCCGATCACCTCGGTGACGTTGGTGACGCGGCGGCTGCCGTCGCGCAGGCGCTTCACCTGGATGATCAGATCGACCGAATCGGCGATCTGGCGGCTGATCGCTTCCTTGGGCACCTTGATGTCCGACATCATCACCATGTTCTCCATACGGGCGAGCGCCTCGCGCGGAGAGTTGGAGTGAAGCGTGCACATCGAGCCGTCATGGCCGGTGTTCATCGCGGCGAGCATGTCGAAACACTCGCTGCCGCGGATTTCGCCCAGGATGATGCGGTCCGGGCGCATGCGCAGCGCGTTCTTGACGAGGTCGCGGATGGTCACCTCGCCCTGGCCTTCCAGATTGGGCGGGCGGGTCTCCAGCGGCAGCCAGTGCGGCTGCTGCAGGCGGAGTTCGGCTGCGTCCTCGATCGTCAGCACGCGCTCGCCCGGGTCGATCATCTTCGACAGGGCGTTGAGCATCGTCGTCTTGCCCGAGCCGGTGCCGCCCGAGATGACGATGTTGAAGCGGCTGGCGCCGGCGATCTTGAGCGCGGTCGCCATCTTCTGGCTCATCGATCCGCCCTGGGCCATCATGTCGAGCGTGATCGGCTTGGCCGAGAATTTACGGATCGAGATGGCGGTGCCGCGCAGCGAAAGCGGCGGCACGATCACGTTGACGCGGCTGCCGTCCTTCAGGCGGGCGTCGGCCAGCGGCGTGGTCTGGTCGACGCGGCGGCCGACCGAGTTGCAGATGCGCTGCGCGATCTGGAACAGATGCTCCTCGTCGCGGAACTGGATGTTGGCGAGCTCGAGCTTGCCCTTGCGCTCGACAAAGGTCTGCTCCGGGCCGTTGACCATGATGTCCGAGATGGCCGGATCGGCGAGCAGCTCCTCGAGCGGGCCGAGGCCGAGCAGCTCGTCGACCAGCACCTTCTCGAGCGCGAACTGCTCGCGGCGGTTGAGCGTGAGCTTCAGCTCGGCGAGCACTTCGCCGATGATCGGGCGGAATTCCTCGGCCAGCTCGTCCTTGCTGAGCGTGGCGGCCGCTTCGGGATCGACGCGCTCGAGCAGGCGCGGCAGCACCTGCTCCTTGATGCGATGGATCGAGGCTTCGAAGCCCTCGACGCGCGAATTGCCCTGCTCGCCGGCCGCGGCCTGGCGATCGGCGAGGCGCTGCATTGCCTCCGCGCTGGCGACGCTGGGGCCGTTCGGATCGCGCTGCTCGAACCCGTCGGGCCCGGCGCCCTGGCCGGGCAGCGGCACCGAGTTGATCGGCGGGAATTGTTCGCCGCCGAGCGGCACGGGGTCGATCGGGCGCGGCAGCGGGCCGCCACCCTGCATCGGACGTGCGACACCGAATGCCGGCCGGCCCGCCGGTCCACCCCCCAATCCGCTGCGTCGTCCGAAAGCGCTCATCAGAATCCAATGTCCCCTCGATGGGCGAGCGTTAACCGCGAAGGCTTGAGATTTGCCTAATCCGCTGCCGACCCCGGGGCCGCGCGGGCGCAGCCGCTATGGACCGCCATAAGCTTCTCCCCCTCGTGATCGTAGAGCGGCATGCGCCGGACGGCCGCGCAGCGCCGGACATAGCGGGCAACCTGGGCGACGTTCGCCTGGTTCAGCGGCGCGGCCGGAAGCGGTTCCTGCACGACGACGGTCTCCGGCCCGGCGCGCAGGACGCGGCGCAGCTCGGCCACTTCGTCGATGCCGCTCGCGCCCGCTTCCGCGCCTTCGTAGAAATGAGCCGGAAAGGCCAGGACGCTGGGCGGGGCGCTGCCGGTCTCGGCATAGAGATAGCTCGGCATGCCGAAGACGAGCAGCCGGCCATGCGGCGTGACCTGGCGCACCTGCTCCACCAGCGCGGCCGCGGCCGGCCGGGCCCGGGCGCGGACGCGCAGGTCGAACATGTCCGACGTCGCCAGGTTGAGGACGATCAGCGCGGCGAAGCCGAGCGCGCCGATGCCGGGCCGGGCGAAGAAGGGCGCGCTCAGCACCGCCAGGGGAGCCAGCAGGGGCAGGGCATAGTGGAGATAGAGGCCCGGGAAGATCGCGACGGCCAGGATCGCCGCCACCGCCCAGCAGGCGAGGAAATCGAGCGGGGCGGGCCGGCTGGCGCGGCCGCGCAGATAGCCCAGGACGGCGAACAGGAGCGGAAGGCACAGCAGCCCCGCCAGCGCCAGCGCGCGGGCGAGCCGCCCGGCATCATAGGCGCGGGCGAAGTTCGACAGCACCAGCGCCTGCCACAGCTGCGGAAAATGCCCCATCCACCAATAAGCGAGGCCGATCGCGGCGAGGGGCAGCGCGCCGATCGCGGCCATCGCGGCGGCGCGGACCGCCAGCGCGCGCCAGCCCATGCCGCCGCGTGCCAGGATCGCGAGCGTCGCGATGCCGAAGAACAGGGCTTCGAACGCCGCCGATTGCTTGAAGCCGATGGCGAGGCCGGCGGTGAACATGCCGAGCAGCACGGGAGGCGGCAGCACGCCGCGCCGCAATTGCGCGATGCTGGTGGCGATCGACCAGGCGGTGGCGAGGATCAGCGGGTTGTAGAAAACCGCCGCCTCGCCATTCCCGCCGCCGAAGCGGGTGAGCAGCACGCAATAGGCGATGCCGGCCATCAGCGCCGCCGGAAAGGGCGCGATCAGCCGGGCGATCCGCGCGGTGCCATAGCCACCGAGCGCGGCGCAGACCGTGGCGACGAGCTGATAGGCCAGGGCCGAAGCATGGATGCGGGCGATCGCGGCATAGGTGAAATAGAGGAGCGGCGGCTTGCGGTCCCAGATGTCGACATAGAGAAGGTCGCCGGCGAGGAGCCTGCGCCCGACCAGTGCGAAATACTGGTCGTCCACGGCATAGTTCCACTCGCCATAGGCCGGCCAGCGCACTGCCAGCGCGACGAGCAGGAACAGGGCGAACAGTGCCGGGCGCGCGCGTTCGGGGCCCTGCCAGCGCGCCATTGCCATCGTCCTGGATCCCCCTTCCCGTTCGCCGGAGAATAGGCGCATGGGGTTAAGGCCGGGTAGCGGCCATGCCTAGAGGAAAGGTCCGCGTGCGCGGGTGCGGGCATCGCTGGGCGGCATGCCGGCAAGGGCCCGGAAATCGCGGGCCATGTGCGCCTGGTCGGCATAGCCGCGCGCGGCGGCGGTGTCGGCGAGCGTGTCGGTGCCCCGCTGGACGTCCTGCAGCGCGCCGCGGAAGCGGAGCAGGCGCAGATAGGCGCGCGGTGCCAGCCCCAGCTCGCGGGCGAAGATGCGTTGCAGGCGGCGGTGCGGCAGCCCGGTGCGCTCGGCGATCGCGGCCACGCTGTCGGCCGCGAGGATCGCCTGGGCGAGCGGCGGCGGCACGATGCCGGCCAGCGCATGGCCGAGGTTGGCGACCGGATCGCCTTCCAGCAGCGCCGCCAGCGGCGAATCGGGCGCGACCGCGATCCAGTCGTCGGCAAAGCGGGGGCAGGGCGCGCCGCCCAGCGCGTGCCAGGCCCAGGGCCACAGCTTGATCGCGGTGAAGCGCGCATCGCCGCTGAACCCGAAGCGGATCGGACGGTCGGAAAGGCCGGTGGCGAAATATTCCGGCTGGGCGCGCCGCCATTCGGAGCGGCCCGTGTGGCGGCGGATCAGCTCGATACAGCCATCGGGCGTCGCTTCATGCTCCACCCAGCCCGGCCGGCTGGCGGCGAGCGTCCACACGGCGGCGACGAGGCCGGCGAGTGCGGGCGGCAAGGGCAGCTCGGCATAGTCCATCGCGCCAGCCTCGCATGTCGCGTCGGTTCAAGCCAGCGGCGGCGGCGCGGCGTAACGCGCCGCAGGAAACAGGGAGGATCCGAGATGATCGCCAACATCATGCTGCTCGCGGGACTGGGCCTGGCCGGCCCGCAGGAAACGCCCTTCGGCTGGCTGGTCGGCAAATGGTGCACCGAGCCGCGGGGCGGCCGCACGACCTGCGAGACCTGGGAGCGGATGGGATCGGATCGGGTGATGCGCGGCGTCACCGTCACGACCAGCGCGAAGGGCGAGCGGCGCGAGCCGATGCGGATCAGCGGCGATGCGGGCGGGTTCGTCTTCCACGCCGAGCCGGCGGGGCAGGCCGCGACCGATTTCCAGGCGTCACCCGGCGATGCGGTGGCGCAGGGCATCACCTTCGTCAACGCGGCGCATGATTACCCGCAGCGCATCCGCTATTGGCGCGAGGGCGAGATGCTGATGGCGGAGATTTCGCTGGCCGATGGCGGCAAGCCGATGCGCTGGGCCTATCGGCGAATGAGCCGGTAGCGCGGCGAAAGCCGGGATCTCAGGCCGCGAGAGGCGGGACGAGAGCTTCCCCGGGGATCCCGGCTTTCACCGGGATGACGGAGCCGGCGGGTTCGATCCGCCGGCTTCCTTCGCGATTCAGCCTTCGGCCTTCTCGGCGAGGACCGTCAGGCCCTTCTCGTTCACTTCGGCGAAGCCGCCTTCGATGCGGATCGTCTCCGGCGTGGTGGCGCCGGCCTTGTAGATTTCGAGATTGCCGTCGCGGATGGTCGACATCAGCGGGGCATGGCCTTCGAGCACGCCGAAATCGCCCTCGGTGCCGGGGACGACGACCATGTGCACTTCCTCCGAGCGGAGGAGCTTTTCGGGGGTGACGAGTTCGAAGTGCAGGCTCATTTTCTTACCTTACTCCCTCTCCCCTTCAGGGGAGTTTGGGATTGGACGGGTCGATCATGCCCCCGGCATGATCTGGAGACAGCCGGGGCTGTCACCACCCCAGCCAATCCCAAACTGGCTGGGGAGAGGGGGAGAGCGGTGCGCCTGGGGTTCAGGCCCCTCTCCCCGGCCCTCTCCCCGCAAGCGGAGAGAGGGAGGTGTTCTTCTTACGCCTCTTCGGCCAGCTTCTTGCCCTTGGCGATGGCATCGTCGATGCCGCCGACCATGTAGAAGGCCGCTTCCGGCAGATGGTCATACTCGCCGTTCACCACTGCCTTGAACGACTTGATGGTGTCCTCGATCTGCACGAAGGCGCCGGGGATGCCGGTGAACACTTCGGCGACGTGGAAGGGCTGCGAGAGGAAGCGCTGGATCTTGCGCGCGCGCGAGACGGTCAGCTTGTCCTCTTCCGAGAGCTCGTCCATGCCGAGGATGGCGATGATGTCCTGCAGCGACTTGTACTTCTGCAGGATCGACTGGACCGCACGGGCCGTCTCGTAATGCTCCTGGCCGACGACGCGCGGCTCGAGCACGCGGCTGGTCGAGTCCAGCGGATCCACCGCCGGATAGATGCCGAGCTCCGAGATCGCGCGGTTGAGCACGGTCGTCGCGTCGAGGTGGGCGAACGAAGTCGCCGGCGCCGGGTCGGTAAGATCGTCTGCGGGGACGTACACGGCCTGCACCGAGGTGATCGAGCCCTTGTTGGTCGAGGTGATGCGCTCCTGCAGCGCGCCCATGTCGGTCGACAGGGTCGGCTGATAGCCCACGGCCGACGGAATACGGCCGAGCAGCGCCGACACTTCCGCGCCCGCCTGGGTGAAGCGGAAGATGTTGTCGACGAAGAACAGCACGTCCTGGCCTTCGACGTCGCGGAAATATTCGGCGATCGTCAGGCCCGACAGCGCGACGCGGGCACGGGCGCCCGGCGGCTCGTTCATCTGGCCATAGACCAGGGCGACCTTCGAGCCGTCCGAGATGGCGTTGCCGTCGGCGTCCTTGGCGATGACGCCCGCATCGAGGAACTCGTGATAGAGGTCGTTGCCCTCACGGGTGCGCTCGCCGACGCCGGCGAACACCGAGGTGCCGCCATGGCCCTTGGCGATGTTGTTGATCAGCTCCTGGATGAGCACGGTCTTGCCCACGCCGGCACCGCCGAACAGGCCGATCTTGCCGCCCTTCGCATAGGGAGCGAGCAGATCGATGACCTTGATGCCGGTGACGAGGATCGCGTTCTCGGTCGACTGGTCGACGAACAGCGGGGCCTCGGCGTGGATCGGCGCGCGCAGGTCGGTGCCGACCGGGCCGCGCTCGTCGATCGGCTCGCCGATGACGTTGAGGATGCGGCCGAGCGTCGCCGGGCCGACCGGGACCTGGATCTGGCTGCCGGTGTCGGTGACGGTCTGGCCGCGGGTCAGGCCCTCGGTCGAGTCCATCGCGATCGTGCGGACGGTGTTCTCGCCGAGGTGCTGCGCGACCTCGAGGACGAGCTTGTTGCCGTTATTGTCGGTCTCGAGCGCCGAAAGGATCGCCGGCAGCGCGCCTTCGAACGCGACGTCGACGACGGCGCCGATCACCTGGCTGATGCGGCCGACATTGTTGGTCGTGGTCGGCAGAGTGCCGGCGGCATCGGCCTTCGGCTTGGTCGCGCGCGGCTTGCGGGCGGGCTTCTCTGCGATCGGAGCTTCGGTTGCCATTGCTGTTTCCTCGTTCGAACGGTCTTAGAGCGCTTCGGCGCCCGAAATGATTTCCACCAGCTCGGTGGTGATCGCGGCCTGGCGCTGGCGGTTGTACAGCGTGTTGAGGCGCTTGATCAGGTCGCCCGCGTTGCGCGTGGCGTTGTCCATCGCGGTCATCTTCGAGCCCTGCTCCGACGCGGCGTTCTCGCGCATCGCGCGGAACAGCTGGATCGCGACGTTGCGCGGCAGCAGGTCGGCGAGGATCGATTCCTCGTCGGGCTCATAGGTTACGGCGGCGCCGCTGCTCGGGGTCTCCGCCGCGGCGGCCGGCACGGCGACCGGGATGATCTGCTGTGCGGTCGGCTCCTGGGCGAGGACCGACTTGAAGGTGGAGTAGAACAGTGTCGCCACGTCGAACTCGCCCGCCTCGAAGCGCGCGATCAGGTCGTCGGCATAGCCGCGCGCATCGGCGAAGCCCAGCTTGCCCAGGTCGCCCGGCTCGATCGAGTGGATGAGGTTCTTCGGGAACTGGCGGTTGAGCACGGCGCGGCCCTTGCGGCCGATCGTGTAGATCTTCACCGTCTTGCCCTGCGCCACCAGCTCCTGCGCATGGCGGCGGGCCAGGCGGGCGATGTTGGTGTTGAACGCGCCGGCCAGGCCCTTGTCGCTGGTGGCGACGACGAGCAGGTGGACCTGATCCTTGCCGGTGCCGGCGAGCAGCTTGGGCGAGCTCTCGCTCACCGTCACCTTGCTCGCCAGGCTGGCGACGACGGCTTCGAGACGCTGGGCATAGGGGCGCCCGGCCTCGGCCGCTTCCTGCGCGCGGCGCAGCTTGGCGGCGGCGACCATCTTCATCGCCTTGGTGATCTTCTGCGTCGACTTCACCGAGCCGATGCGGATCTTGAGGGCCTTCAAACTTGCCATTTACGAATTCCGAGCAAGGGCCAGACGGCCCGCGAGACCAACAAATGCGACGCCGAGCACGCCCTCGACCCAGCGCATCGCGCTGCTCTGCTTCGCGGCGCGGCCCGCACGGGCGGCCACGAAGCTGATGCCGGCCAGCCAGAAGCCGCCGAGCACATAGGGCACTGCGATCAGCAGCGCGCCTTTGAGCGGAGCGTCAGGGCCGGTGCCGACGAACTGCGGCAGGATGGCGAGGAAGAACAGCGCGACCTTGGGATTGAGCGCGGTGGTGAGCAGCCCCTGCCAGAAGGGCTTGCCCAGCGCGGGTGCCTCCGCAGCGGCGGGAGCCGGCTTGATCGCTCCCCGGATCAGCTTGAAGCCGAGCCAGGCCAGGTAGATCGCGCCGGCGGTCTTCACCACCGTGAACAGCGCCGGGAAGACCGACAGCACGGCGAGGAAGCCGAAGCCGCACAGCGCCATGTACCACAGCCCGCCCAGCACCACGCCCGAGACCGCCGCCAGGCCGGCCCGCACGCCTCCTCGCGCCGCGTGACCCGCGACGAGCATGGTGTCCGGCCCGGGCGTCAGCACCAGGCCGACGCTGAGCAGCGTCCATGCGAGGAGGGAGTGGTCGGCCATCGGCTGGCGATCAGGCGAAGGTCTTGGCGAACGCCTCGAGGGCGGCCTTGAGCTTTGCCTTAACCTCGTCCGACAGGTCCTTCGAGTCGCGGATCGCGCTCAGGATGTCGGCGTGGTTCGCACGCAGGTCGGCGAGCATCGCCGCCTCGTAGCGCACCACGTCCTGCACCGAAACGGCGTCCAGGAAGCCCTGGGTGCCGGCGAAGATCGACGCCGTCTGCTCCTCGAAGGGCAGCGGGTTGAACTGCGGCTGCTTGAGCAGCTCGGTCAGGCGCGCGCCGCGGTTGAGCAGGCGCTGGGTCGAGGCGTCGAGGTCCGAACCGAACTGCGCGAACGCCGCCATCTCGCGATACTGGGCGAGGTCGAGCTTGATCGAGCCCGAGACCTTCTTCATCGCCTTGGTCTGGGCCGAGGAGCCCACGCGCGACACCGAGAGGCCGACGTTGATCGCCGGGCGGATGCCCGCGTTGAACAGGTCGGTCTCGAGGAAGATCTGGCCATCGGTGATCGAGATCACGTTGGTCGGGATATAGGCCGACACGTCGCCCGCCTGGGTCTCGATGATCGGCAGCGCGGTCAGCGAGCCGTTGCCGTTCGCGTCATTGAGCTTGGCGGCGCGCTCGAGCAGGCGGCTGTGGAGGTAGAACACGTCGCCCGGATAGGCTTCGCGGCCCGGCGGGCGGCGCAGCAGCAGCGACATCTGGCGATAGGCGACGGCCTGCTTCGACAGATCGTCGAACACGATCAGCGCGTGCATGCCGTTGTCGCGGAAATATTCGCCCATCGCGGTGCCGGTATAGGGCGCGAGGAACTGCAGCGGCGCGGGGTCCGAAGCGGTCGCGGCGACGACGATGGAATATTCCATCGCGCCATTCTCCTCGAGCGTGCGCACCAGCTGGGCGACGGTCGAGCGCTTCTGGCCGACGGCGACATAGACGCAGTAGAGCTTCTTGCTCTCGTCATTGCCGGCGTTGACGGTCTTCTGGTTGATGAAGGTGTCGATCGCGACGGCCGACTTGCCGGTCTGACGGTCGCCGATGATCAGCTCGCGCTGGCCGCGGCCGACGGGAACGAGCGCGTCGATCGCCTTGAGGCCGGTCTGCACCGG
This sequence comes from Sphingomonas sp. NPDC092440, assembly GCF_044754985.1. Classification (NCBI taxonomy): domain Bacteria; kingdom Pseudomonadati; phylum Pseudomonadota; class Alphaproteobacteria; order Sphingomonadales; family Sphingomonadaceae; genus Sphingomonas; species Sphingomonas sp. NPDC092440. The sequence continues at coordinate 34,565 of NZ_JBIVQA010000018.1, forward strand.
CTCGTGCACCGACTTGCGCGGGATGATGCCCGGCGCCTTCACTTCGACGCGGCTGCGCTTCTCGGCGACGATCGGGCCCTTGCCGTCGATCGGGTTGCCAAGGCCATCCACGACGCGGCCGAGCAGGCCCTTGCCGACGGGCACGTCCACGATGGTGCCGGTGCGCTTGACGGTGTCGCCCTCGCGGATCTCCGAGTCCGAGCCGAAGATCACGACGCCGACATTGTCGGCCTCGAGGTTGAGCGCCATGCCCTGCACGCCGTTCGCGAACTCGACCATCTCGCCCGCCTGGACGTTGTCGAGCCCGTGGATGCGCGCGATGCCGTCACCGACGCTGAGCACCTGGCCGGTCTCGGAGACCTGGGCCTCGGAGCCGAAATTGGCGATCTGGTCCTTGATGACCTTCGAGATTTCTGCGGCGCGGATATCCATGTCTTAGCCTTCAGCCTTTCATCGCGTGCGCGAGGGAATTGAGTCGGGTCTTGATCGAGCTGTCGATCATCTGGCTGCCGATCTTCACGACCAGCCCGCCAAGGAGCGAGGGGTCGACGGAGAGGTCGACGGCCACTTCCCGGCCGATGCGGGCGCGCAGCTGCTGCTTGAGCGCGTCGACCTGAGCGGCGGAAAGCGGATGGGCGGAGGTGACCTCGGCCGTGGTCTCGCCGCGATGCGCGGCGGCCAGCTGGCGGAAGGCGCGGATCACCGCGGGCAGCTGGTTCAGCCGGCGGTTCTGCGCCAGCACGCCCAGGAAGCTGGTGGTGGTGGCATCGAGCTTCAGGCTGGCGGCGACGGCGGCGACGGCCTTGGCGGCGTCGGCGCGCGAAACCAGCGGGCTGGCGGTCAGCGCCTTGAAGTCGCTCGATTCGGCAAGCGCCTTGGCCACGGTGCCGAGGCTGTCCTCGACCTGGGCCAGGGCCTTCGAATCACGCGCGAGCTCGAACAGGGCGGTAGCGTAGCGTCCGCTTAGGCTTGCCTGGATACCGGCGGAATTCTCCACGCGATCGGGTTCCTCTCGGAGGTTCGGGTTTCAGCCCCATATGAATTGGGGGCCGATTTCCGGCTCCATCAAAGTATTACTCTGACGGCTGCCCCATACGGCCCCCTATGGGTCGCGGCGCGGTTAGCATCGGTGTCACGGGGATGCAACCCGAGTCCGATTCGCGTGCCACGAACGACTCCCGGAACAGGGGCCGTCACGGGCATGTACCGAATCGTTTCGTGTGGTAAACGGCGCCCGCGACGACCTTTTGGGGGAAGGTGAAGTGAACAAGGGGATTCTTGGCGGCATCGCCGTCGCCGGCCTGATCGCCGGGATCGCGCATGCCGAAGTGCTGGAGATCCGCGGCGAGCTCGCCGCGCCGAACCGGGAGGCGAGCCTGCTGCGCTCGATCGCGATCGACCGTATCGAGGGGCAGGACGGCGAGGCGCTGGCCCGGGCGATCGAGCAGGGGTTGTCGGGCACGCATTTCGACTTGATGGGCGGCCGCGCCGGGCGGAACAACGCCGAGGGCGCGCTTACCGGCGGCGTGACGACGGGCGTCGACGAATCGCCGTTCCGCCGGCGGGAGAAGCGCTGCGTCGAGAAGGACAGCGCCAACCAGAAGAAGTGCATCCGCGAGGAGGAAGTGGAGGTGCGCTGCCGCCGCCGGATCGTCAGCGTGAAGGCCGATCTGAGGCTGGTGCGCAATCGCGACGGGCGGATCGTCTATTCGGTCACCAAGCCCTTCACACAGGAAAGCAGCTGGTGCGAGGGCAGGGAGGATCGCCCGGCGCCGGTGGAGGAAGTGATTGCCGATGCGATCCGCAACCTCGGCTATTCGGTGCGCGGCGACATCGCGCCGACCCTCTCGACCTATTCCATCCGCGTGCGCGAGAGCGACAAGGGCATGGCCAAGGACCAGGCCAAGCGTTTCAAGGAACTGGTGAAGCTGACCAAGCGCGACGGGCGCGGCGCGTGCGCCGGCTGGGCGGCCCTGGCGCCGGAAGTGCCGAACCATCCCTCGATCACCTTCGACCTGGGCCTCTGCGCCGAGCAGGCCGGCCAGTATGAGAAGGCGCTGGAACTGTACCATGCGGCCGCGCGCGCCGGGGCGTCCGAGGGCAGGGAAGGCGCCGACCGTGCGATTCGGCTGATCGCCGGCCGCGAGGATGCGGCGATCCGCGCGCGGTGGCGGTGAAGCTTCGATAAGGGCCGAAGCATCGCTTCTCCGATCGGCCGCATCCGCCGGACCGACTGGAGGAACCGATGCCGGAACCGATTCTCGCCGCCCCCCGCGAAGCCGCGCACGCCGGGGACGTGACCACTCTCGCTGGCGATGCCGCCATGCCGGCGTTGCTCGTTCGCCGCCTGGCCGGACCGGGAATGCCGGTGCTCTATGTGCACGGCGCCACTTTTCCATCGGCATTGTCGGTCGGATGGCGGATCGACGGGTGGTCGTGGATGGACGATCTGCGGGCGCGGGGCCTCGATGTCTGGGCGTTCGACTTTGCCGGCTATGGCGGATCGGAACGGCCGGCGGCCATGCGGGAGCACCTGCCCTATGGCCGGGCGGACGCGGCGGCGGCGCAGATCGCCCGCGTCGCCGCGCATGTCCGGGCGCGGCGCGGCGGCGCGAAGCTCCTGGTGATCGCCCATAGCTGGGGGACGATCCCCGCCGGCATCTTTGCCGGGGCATGGCCCGAGATGGTCGAGCGGCTGGTGCTGTTCGGCCCGCTCGGGGAGCGGCAGGCCGGTGACGGCCCCGCGCCGGCCGGGGGCGCATATCTCGTCACGCGCGCGGATCAGTGGCGGAGCTTCCAGTCGGGCGTGCCCGAAGGCCGGGGCTCGCCGATCGCCCCCGCGCACTTCGACGCCTGGGCGACCGCCTATCTCGCCAGCGATCCGGGAAGCACGGCGCGAGACCCGGCGGGCGTGATGGTGCCGAGCGGCCCGGACGCCGATTTCGGCGATGCCTGGTCGGGGCGCTTTCCCTATGACCCCGGCGTGGTGCGCGCGCCGACCCTGATCGTGCGCGGCGCCTGGGACTCGCTGGCGGGCGAGGCGGACATGGCGTGGCTGGCGGGCCGGCTGACGGGCGTGCCGGGCGGCGCGCACTGCGTCACTCTCGCGGACGGCGCGCACCGGATGCATCTGGAGAATCGCCGACAGGCGCTGTTCGACGCTGTCGGCGACTATCTCCTTGCGCGTTAGCGCCCGCGATTGCCGCCCTGACGGCCGCCGCCCTGGCCCTGACGCTGGCCGCCGCCGCCGCCGGTCGGCCGGGGCTGCCACTTGCGCTTGGGGCGGGCATAGTTGCGGGGCTGCTCGCCTTGCGGCGCGTCGAAGCGGCGCGGACGCGGCTCGCCCGAAGCGGCACCGGCGGCTTCGGGACGCGGCGCATGGCCGTCGCGGCGGGGCTGGTCGCCACGCGCGCGGTCGTCGCGCTGGCCCGGGCGGCCACGCTGCGGCTGGCCCGGACGGCGGCCGTCGCGCTGCATCTCGCGGCCACGGGCGCCGTTCTGCTGGTCGCGGCTCGCCGGCACGTTGACGCGGCTGGTCTTGATCTTCTCGGCAGCGGCGACGAAGCCCTCGGGCAGCGGCACCACCGCGAGCTTCTGGCGGATCAGCCGCTCGATGTCGCGCAGATAGGGGCGCTCGTCCTCGGCGCAGAAGCTGATCGCCACGCCGTCATTGCCGGCGCGCGCGGTGCGGCCGATGCGGTGGACATATTGGTCCGCCACATTCGGCAGCTCGAAGTTGAAGACATGGCTCACGCCCGACACGTCGATGCCGCGCGCCGCGATGTCGGTGGCGACCAGGATTTTCACCTTGCCCGCGCGGAACTCGCCGAGCGCGCGCTCGCGCTGCGGCTGGCTCTTGTTGCCATGGATCGCGTTGGCGGCGACGCCATTGCCCGCCAGCAGGCGGACGACGCGGTCGGCGCCGTGCTTGGTGCGGGTGAAGACCAGCGCGCGATCGATCTCGATCTCCTTGAGCATCATCGTCAGCAGCGCCTGCTTCTCGGCCTGCTGGACGAAGGTGACGCGCTGCTCGACGCGCTCGGCCGTGGTCGCCTCGGGCGTGACCTTCACTTCCACCGGCTCCTTGATGAACTGGCCGGCGAGCTCGCGGATCGTCTTCGGCATGGTCGCCGAGAAGAACAGCGACTGGCGCTTGGCGGGCAGCTCGCGGACGATGCGCTTCAGCGCGTGGATGAAGCCCAGGTCCATCATCTGGTCGGCCTCGTCGAGCACGAAGATCTCGAGGCCCATCAGGATCGCATAGCATTGGTCCATCAGGTCGACGAGGCGGCCCGGCGTGGCGACGAGGATGTCGACGCCCTTGGCGAGGTCGGTCTTGTTCTTGTGGATCGACGTGCCGCCGAAGATGGTGGCGACGCTGAGGCGGGTGCCCTTGGCATAGTGGCGCGCCTGGTCGGCGATCTGGCTGGCCAGTTCGCGGGTGGGGGCGAGCACGAGCATGCGGCAGCCGCGCGGCTGGGCGCGCTTGCCCGATGCGACCAGCCGGTCGATCGAGGGGAGCATGAAGGCGGCGGTCTTGCCGGTGCCGGTCTGGGCGATGCCGAGCAGGTCGCGCCCTTCGAGGAGCGACGGGATCGCCTTGGCCTGGATCGGCGTCGCCTCGCTATAGCCCTTGGCGGCAAGCGCGGCGAGAACGGTCTCCGAGAGACCGAGTTCGTTGAATTGCATTATGTGTCCTGTGCGTACGGCCGGCGCGCACGGACGGATTCCGAACGCGAAGGCGGGGTCAAAAATGACGACCCGCGTGACTAGGGAAGCCGTGAAATCAACCGAGCCGGGGCCGGGACGCCGTGCGTCCGATCACGCTGCCATGCTGGCTCGATGGCCGCGCATATGGCGATGAAATCGGTTTCCGTCAAGGAAGCCGGTCCGCGGGCCGCGTCTGTCCGCCGCGCGCCGCACCGGGGCAGGCGGCCTAGGGGGCAGCAATTCCCGTATATTCGCGCGGCCGCAGGCCCAGCCGCACCGCTTCGGTCTGGCCGTGGAGCATCGGGTCCTGAAAGGCACAGCGATCGCCCCATTGGCCAGGGCAGCGCGCGGGGGTCGCCGCATCGAGGATGTCGGCGATCAGGGCGTCGTCGAACGGCCGGCCGGGGAATTGCGAGAAGCGCAGATGGATCATGCGCGCGAGTGCCAGCGGTGCCACCCAGGACGTATGCGGCGCGGTGATCGGGAAGAGCGCGGTGCTGAAATCGTCGGACTGGAGCAGGGGCGTGCGGTTGAAGGCATAAGGGCGCTCGGGCAGCACGCCGGTGTTGACGAAGATATCGGCATCGGCGCGGGCGGGCCAGCCCTGGGGCGCCGCGATGCCGCCGCGGCCGCTATCGTCCAGGCCCGATGCGAGGACAGTGAAATAGCCGGTGCGGACGCGGTTGCGATAGGCGGGGATGCGCTGGTCATAAGGCGCGTCATGGAGCCCGCTGGTCTCCGATGCCGCCTGTACCGCAAGCACGCCGGGCGTGCCGAACAGCGCGGCGTAGATCGGCGCATAGGCGGCGAGCCGGTCGCGCAGCACGGCCTCGGCGGGCAGCGGCGTCCCGCAACGGCCCTGCCAGCTGTCGCGGACGGTCTGGAAAGTGTGGCCCGCGCTGTAGTTGACGAAGCGGACATCGTTGGCGCGCATCAGCGCGACGATCGCGTCCGCCGCGCGCTGGGCGGACTGCACCAGCCGCGCCTGCGCCGCGGCCCCGCCTGCGGCATCGCAATAATCGGCCGCCGCGAGGGCGTGAAGGTCGATCGCGTCCATCAGCACCAGCGGCTGGCCGGGGCTGTTGTCGGCGATCAGCGAGAAGACGGTGCTGCCATGGCCGCTATTGTCGAAGGCGATGCCGGCATAGGCCTGGTTCGCGGCATCGCCGATCGGGGCGAGCCGCTGGCTCGGCACGAAGGCGGGACCGGAGAAACGATCGAGCGCGTTCCACAGCGCCGCCGGGATGCGCCAGCCGGTCGTCGCGGCGTGCATCGCGCCGCCGGCACCCAGCCGGAAATAGCCCTTGATATGCTTGCGGAAGCGAATGGCGCGGACGGGCAGGCGGGGCAGGCTGTCGATGATCAGGATCGCCTCGCCGCTGCCGGGCGCCATCTCGAACTCGGCGGGGCTATAGGCGCGATCGGTCCAGGCGCAGTTCGCGCCGGCGGGCCGGCACGTGTCGGCGCGGATGGCCGCCGCCGCCTCGGCGATCGCCTGGTCGAGCGGATCGGCCGGGGGCGTGGGGCTCGGCGTGGGGCTCGGGCTCGGCGACGGCGTGGGGGTGGGCCGCGGCGGGGCGGCGCCATCGCCGCCACCGCTGCAGGCGGCGAGCAGCGCGGGCAGGATCAGGGATATGCGTCTTGCCATGTTTCGTCCTCGTCCGGCGGCATCGGCAGGGAGGACGGAGCCGGGCCGCGGCGCCAATCGGGATTGCGACCGGGACGCGAGCTGGTGCGACGAAAACGGCCGGGACGGGCGCGCGCCGTTGCGCATGCGAAATTAACGCGCGCGGACTCGCTCGCAAAGCACTCGTTAACCCATGGCCCGCTAGGCTCGGGGCGCCAACCATGGAGCCCCAAATTGCTCGTCGCCAAGCTTGAGATCCTCGGAGACATCGACCGCCGCGGAGCGATCCGGTTCGACACGGATTCGCCCTCGACCCTGCGCACGCCGGACGGCGGGCCGATCGACGTGCAGGTCGAGGATTTCTCGCGCACGGGCTTCCGTTTCACTTCGGAGCTCGATCTCCCGGACGGCACGCTCGTCTCGCTCGGCCTTTCGGGCGCGGGATCGCGCGCCGCCAAGGTGGTGCGCCGCTCGGGCAATACCTATGGCTGCGCCTTCATGAAGGCGTTGACCGAGGAGGAGATCGCGCATGCCTTTCGCGGCCAGGAGCATGTGCTCGCCGATCTCTCCGCCGCGCTCGCCGCGCGCTTCGGCACGGGCAAGCCGCATGCGAAGCCGGGCATTCCGCCGCTGCGGCGGCTGATCAGGCGCCCGACCCGCGAGGGCTGAATTCCCGCTCGCGATAGGCGAACCAGTCGAAATCCGCGTGGAGGCCGGCACCGGACAGGTCCTGGCATGCCATGCCGATGAACGCCCCGGTGAAATTGGGCAGGCCGGGCGCACTCGCCTCGTCCGACAGGATCGAAGCGTCGAACTGTTCCGCCAGCCATTGCCACGCGCCGCCGGGCAGGCGCCAGGCGAAGCGCAGCCGCTCGTAATCGACCTCGGCACGCAGCTCGATCGGCCCTTCCGGTATCGGGATCGGCGCAGTGAAGGCATCGGCCTGCGGCGCATCGGGCAGCGCGGACATCACGCGCAGATGGCGGCCGGCCTCCGCGTCATGGCTGACGTGCAGATAGTGGAACTTGGCCGCGTTGTAATAGGCGACCAGCCCCGCCGCCTGCTGGAAATGGCGGGGAGCGAAATCGAGCGCGCAGGAGGCGGAATAGCAAAAATCCTGTTGCCGCCGCGCGACCAGTGCCTGGGTGAACAGGCTGCCGATCGTCTCGCGGCCATGGAGGCGCAGATGGCCGGGCCGGGCGGTGAGGCTGAAGATCGCCTCCGGCTCGGGCGTGCGCAGCCATTGGAAGTCGATCGGCAGGATGGGATCGTCGAAATCGGCGCGCATGTCGGCGGGCTGGCGGCCTTCGGGGCCGGGCACGTCGCGCATCGGCATGCCCGGCTCGCCGATGGTATGGAGCCAGCCATCCGCGCCCCAGCGCATCGGCTGGATCGCGGTCTCGCGGCCCAGCACGCAGCGCCCGCGATTGGGGAGCGGGCGGCCGCAGAGATAGACCAGCCAGGGCTCGCCCGCCGGCGTCTCGACCAGATCGGCATGGCCGGCCCGCTGGAGCGGCGCGTCCGGGCGGGTGCGGCTGGAGAGGATATGGATGTCGGGGTGGAGTTCATAGGGACCGGTGAGGCTCCGCGAGCGCGCCATGGTCACCGCATGGTTCCAGCCGGTGCCGCCCTCGGCGGTGAGGAGATGATACCAGCCGCCGCGCTTGTAGAGGTGCGGCGCCTCGGTGAGGCCGAGCGGCGTGCCGGGGAAGATGTTGGTCCGCTCGCCGATCAGCCGGCGCCGCTCGGGGCAATATTCCTGCAGCACGATCCCGGCGAAGCGGTTGCGGCCCGGCCGGTGGTCCCAGAGCATGTTGAGCAGATATTTCCGCCCGTCCTCGTCATGGAAGAGCGAGGGGTCGAAACCGCTGCTGTTCAGGTGGATCGGATCGGACCACTCGCCGTTCACCGTCTCGCAGGTGACGAGATAATTGTGGAAGTCGCGGAGCGACGCGCCCGATGCGCCGCCCACCGTCGTGCGGCCATAGCGCTTCACATCGGTGTAGATCAGGTGGAAGCGCGCGCCGTCATGCGAAAGGCACGGCGCCCACACCCCGCAACTGTCGGGATCGCCGCGCATGTCCAGCTGGCTCCGGCGGTTGAGCGGCCGGGCGATCAGCTCCCAGTTGGCAAGGTCGCGGCTGTGGTGGATCTGCACGCCCGGGAACCATTCGAAGGTGGAGGTGGCGATGTAGTAATCGTCGCGCACCCGGACGATCGAGGGATCGGGGTTGAAGCCCGGCAGGATGGGGTTGCGGGTCATGCGGGTTTGCGCACCAGGGTCCAGAGCAGCGCGGCCGCCACGAGGTCGAGCAGGCCGAGCGCGATGAAGAAGGGAGTGTAGCCGATCGAGGCGACGAGGCTCCCCATCAGCAGCGAGAAGATCAGGATCGAGGCATTGGCGCAGGTGCCGGCCATGCCGGCGACGGTGCCGAGCTCGTCGCGGCGGAACAGGTCGCTCGCCATGGTGATCACGGTGACCGACAGCGTCTGATGCGCGAAGCCGCCGAGCGAGAGCAGGGCGACCGCCGCCCAGGCGCTCTCCACCGTGCCGACGAACAGCATGCCGGTCATCAGCACCGCGCCCAGCGTGAAGGTCCAGCGGCGCGCATCGATCAGGTCGACGCCGCGGCGCTGGAGCCACAGCACCACCGCCGGCCCGAACAGGCAGCCCAGATCGGCGGCGACGAAGGGCAGGAAGGCGCTGAGCGCGATCTCGGCCAGGTCGAAATGGCGCACCTTCACCAGATAGAGCGGCAGCCAGAAGGTCAGCGTGCCCCAGGTCGGATCGGCCAGGAAGCGCGGGATCGCGATGCCCCAGAAATTGCGCTGGCGCAGGATCGACAGGATCGAGGGCCGCGCCCCCGCCGCCTGTATATGCGCTTCCTGTCCGGCCAGGATATGGGCGCGCTCCGCTTCGCCGATCGCAGGATGCTCGGCGGGCGGACGATAGCAGCGCAGCCACAGCAGCGCCCAGAACAGGGCAAGGGCGCCGGCGATCACGAAGGCCGCGCGCCAGTTCCACATCCAGATCGACCAGGCGACCAGCGGCGCCGCCAGCGCCGATCCGGCCGAAGCGCCGAGATTGTAGATGCCGCCGGCAAGACCCCGCTCCTTCGCGGGAAACCATTCGGAGACGACCTTGAGCCCGCCGGTGTGCGAGGTGCCCTCGGCAAAGCCCAGCGCGCCGCGCAGGCCGAACAGCATCTGCCAGTTGAAGGCGAGGCCGTGCGCCATGGTCAGCACCCCCCAGCAGCTCGCGAAGATGGCGAGCCCGGTGCGCAGCCCGATCGTGTCGAGGATGTAGCCGACGATCGGCTGCAGCATCACGCCGGCCTGGAAGGCGGCGGTGATCCAGCCATATTGATGCTCGTCGATGCCCAGGTCCGGCATGAACACGGGGGCGGCGACCGCCAGGGTGGAGCGGGTGAGATAGTTCACGACCGTGCCCAGCATCACGATCCCGATGATCCACCAGCGCAGGGCGTGCGTGCGTCGCCAGAAGGACATGGCCTCTCCCGTGCGGGCGTCGCGGCATGCGCCCGTTAGCGCTAACGGTGGCGGGTTTGGGGTGGAAGGGCAAGAGGGATTTGTATGAGTTATTAGACTCCCCTCCCTGGAAGGGAGGGGTCGGGGGTGGGTATTTGCCCGCGATACGATGAGGCTATGCATGGGGCTGCAGTATCGCCAAGCCTCCACCCACCCCCAGCCCCTCCCTTCCAGGGAGGGGAGCTTCGGAAGCGGGTTTGACCGCAATCGCCGGGATGTGGCCCGCCCGGCGCGCGCCTATATCCATCCCATGACCCACCCATTCTCCCTCTCCGAAGACGCGGCCTGGGCCGCCTTCGAAGCGCGCGACCGCGCCTTTGACGGGCGATTGATCGTCGCGGTGACCACCACGCGCATCTATTGCAAGCCGACTTGCCCGGCGCGCCGGCCGAAGCGCGAGCATGTCGAGTTCTTCGACGATGCCGATGCCGCCCGTGCCGCCGGCTATCGGGCGTGCCTGCGCTGCAAGCCCGACGAGGTCGGCCGCGACCGGATCGCCGTGGCGAAGGCGGTGGCGCTGATCGAGGCGGCCGAGGATAGTGTCTCGCTCGACGAAGTCGCCGCGGCGGTCGGCTATGCGCCGCATCATTTCCACCGGCTGTTCAAGCGCGCCACCGGCGTGACGCCCGCCGCCTATGCCCGCGGGCTGAAGGCGAAGCGCGCCGCCGAGGCGCTGTCCGGCGAGGAAAGCGTGACCGGCGCGATCTACGAGGCCGGCTATTCCGCGCCGAGCCGCTTCTACGAGACCGCCAATGCCCGGCTCGGCATGAGCCCCAGCATATGGAAGCGCGGCGGCGCGGGCGTGACGATCCGCTGGACCGTCGCCGAGACCAGCCTGGGCCCGCTGCTGATCGCGGCGACTGACAAGGGCCTGTGCCGCGTCGCCTTCGAGGAGAATGCCTTCGACCTGACCCGGCGCTTCCCGGCGGCGGAGGTGGTCCAGGGCGGGGCGGCGCTCGCCGCGCTCGCCGCGCGGGTGGTCGCCGAGGTGGAGAGCCCGGGGCGCGACACCGATCTGCCGCTCGACGTGCGGGGCACGGCCTTTCAGGAAGCCGTGTGGCAGGCGCTGCGTGCGATCCCGCCAGGCGAGACGCGCAGCTATGCCCAGCTCGCCGCCGCCGCCGGCAGCCCCGGCGCGGTGCGCGCCGCGGGCACGGCTTGCGGCGCCAATCACGTGCCGGTGATCATCCCGTGCCACCGCGCGCTGCGCTCGGACGGCAGCATGGGCGGCTATGCCTATGGCGTGGACCGCAAAAAGGCATTGCTGAAGCGCGAGGGAGCGGACCAATGAACTATGTAATCCAGGGTATCGATCCGGCGCCGTTCCGCCCTCTCTACGGCCTGTCGGACGCGGAGCTGGCGGCGCGGCATGCCGTCCGCATGTCGGTGGGCAAGAAGCCTGGCGCGCCGTGCCGGGTGACGCTGGCCGATGCCGAGCCGGGCGAGACGGTGCTGCTGGTCAACCACGAGCATCTGCCGGTCGCCTCGCCCTATCGCAGCGCCCATGCCATCTTCGTGCGCGAGGGGGCCGAGGTGCCGGCGCGTTTCGAGAATGCGGTGCCCGAGCCGCTGGCGATCCGCCTGCTCTCGGTCCGCGCCTTTGACGGCGCCGGCATGATGACCGATGCCGAGGTGGTGGAGGGCCGTGATCTCGAGCCGCTGATCGCGCGCTTCTTCGCGGATCCGGCGGTGGCGTATCTGCACGTGCACAATGCCAGGCCCGGCTGCTTCGCGGCGCGGGTGGACCGGGGCTAGGCTGGGGCCTCACAACCCCCACCGTCCTCCCCGCGCAGGCGGGGGCCCAGGGTAGAGAGCAAGGGTCGCGAGGCGCGCTTTGCCGTCGCCGGCAAACCCATGCGCGATTTCTTCGATTACCCCATGCTACCCTGGATCCCCGCCTGCGCGGGGAGGACGGTGAGTAGCTATCTAGGGTCGGGGCTCGTACTCCTCTGGTGGTCGGCGGATCACTTCGCCGCGGGCGTCGTCCCGGCCGCCGTCCCGTCCGATGCCGAGCATTTGTAGACCAGCTTCTCGTTGTACACCGGCGGCAGCGCGGTGCGGATCGATTGCTGCTGGGTCGCCAGCTCGGCGCGCTTGGCCTGGTCCGCCGAGCATTCCTTGAGCGGCACGCCCTTCCGCAGCGCGCGCGCCTGCTTCATCTGCTCCGAGGAGAGCAGATAGCGCGTATTGGTGTAGGTGGCCGTCGCCGGATCGAAGTCGAGCACCGAGACATTGGCTTCCTGGTCCGGCACCAGGATGCGCTGCCAGTGCGTGCCCGACTCGGCATATTGGGTGCGGCCGTTGATGCAGCCGTCCTCGCCGATGTCGAGGTCGACCTTGTCGGTCGGGGAAACGATCACCCGGCTGCGCTCGGGAACGAGCGTGCAGACCAGCTTGCCCTGCGCCGCCGTGCTCGTGGTGCCCGCCGCCACGGCCTTGGGCACCGGCACCACCGTGGCTTCGTCGAAGCCCGGCCGGCTGAGGAACAGGGCGGCCGCGCCCAGCATCAGCACGCCGCCGCCCGCCGCGACCCAGATCGCCTCGCGCTTGCGCTCGCGCGAGAGCAGCAGCCCGGCCCCGCCCACCGCCAGCGCGCCCAGCACGAGCAGCACCGCGGCACCGGCCATATAGTTCTCGCGGGCGGTCTCGGCGCGATTGCGCGCCTGGGTGATCGCATCGTCGCGCTCGGCCTCGGCCCGGGCGGCATTGGCGCGCGACGCCTCGTCGGCCGCCAGGCGGGCCTTCTCGTCGGCGCTGCGCTCCTGCGCCATCTGCTCCTCGACCGAGGTGCAGGGGATGTCGACCGTGGCGAAGGGCTGCTTCGCCTCGCCCAGAAAGGCGGCCAGCTCGCTGCCGGCAATCGCGAAGGCGAAAGTCGAATCGCCGTCGTCATTATGCGTGATCGCCGAATTGACGCCCAGCACCCGGCCGCAGCGATCGAGCAGCGGGCCGCCCGAATTGCCGCGCGCGATGCTGGCGGTGTGGAGCAGCACGCTCACGCCGCTCAGCTGGCGCAGCCCGGCGAACCCGCCCTGCGAGCGCACCGGCGACTGGGGCTTGATGAAATCCGCCGCCGAGCGCGCGGTGGCGACGTCGACATTGCCCGGATAGCCGAGCGCGACGAGCGAGTCGCCGTCGGAGATCCTGCCGCCGAACAGGGTGAGCGGCGGCAGGCGCACGCCGGTGAACTCGATCAGCGCCAGGTCGCGCGCCTGGTCGATCTTGATCACCTTGCCCTGATAGGATTTGTCGCCCTCCGAGGGGACGACGCCGATCACGACATTGTCGGGATAGCGGGAGGCGAGGTCGACGACGTGCGCGTTGGTGACCACTCGGTTCGGCGCCACCGCGAAGCCGCTGCCATGGCCGAAGCCGACCACTTCGTCATCGACCACCGCGATGGTGACGATCCGCACCACGCCGCGCGCCGAGGCGGAGATGTCGTCGGCATGCGCCGGGGCCGCCCATGCGAAGAGCATAGCCACCACGATAAGCAACCGACGCATCATCGAACCCGAACCTCCGTTTGGCCGGCAGCTTTCGGGCAAAAGCCCCGGCGGTTCAAGCCGGGGCCTGCGGCGGCAGCGGGGTTCAGCCCTTTTTCTTCTTCTCCGCCTCCTCGGCCGCCTTCTTCGCCTTGGCCTCGCCCTCGGCGAGCACGGCGAGCGCGCCTTCGGTTCCCTTCTCGTCGAGCGCGGTGAGGACCTTCAGCGCCATATTGTCGACCGGCGCGTGCGGGCTGTAGGCGACCGGCTCGAAGGCGACGCGCGCGGCCTTGGCGTCGTTCATCTCGAGCAGCACCTTGCCCGCCGTGACGCGCAGGCCGGTGTCGAACGGTGCCAGCACATAGGCGCCGAGCAGTCCGTTCCGCGCATTGGCGGTCGGCGCCTGCTTGGCCGCGGCGAAGCTCTCGTAGAACAGCACCAGCGGCTGGGGATAGTCGGTATCGAGCTTGTTGGCCTTGAGGAAATAGCCGCGGATCGCCTTCCAGCGCTCCGGATTGGTGTCGCCGGCGGCCTTGGCGGCCTCCATCTGCGCCATGCCCTTGTAGAGCAGGGCATGGATCGACTTGGGATCGGCGGCCAGCGCGCGATCGGCGGCCGCTTCGGCGGCGGCATAGTTCTTGGCGTCGAACTCGGCCTCGGCCAGCTCGTTCTGCGCCGCCGCGTCGGTGGGATGGGGCGCCGCGAGCCGGCGCGCGAGCTCGGCGACTTCGGGCGCGGTTTCCGAGGTCACGCCGCTGCTCGAGCGCAGCCGTGCCGGCAGGGTGGCGATCTCGCCGGCACCCAGCTTGCGCAGCGTGACCTTGCCGACCGCGACCTGGTCCTTGGAAAGGCGCAGCAACGGCAGCGTCTTGCCCGAGATGTAGCGGTTGAGCTTATTGTCGAGATCGTTCGGATTCCCGAAGGACCGGCCCGCCTCGGCGGTCTTCCCCTCGTTGCTCAACGTGATGTAGTCGGCCAGTTCCTTGCCGTGCCCGCCGAGCAGCGCATAATGGGTGAGCAGCCAGCCGCGGCCATAGAGGATATGGGTCTGCAGGCCGTCGAGCTTGCCCGGGTTGAGCATCAGCAACTGGCTGGCCGGGATCTGGTTGGTCTGGTTGATGCCGTATTTGCGATATTCCGGCGGCGCGCCGAAGGTCAGCGTGCCGTCCGTCCGGTAGCTGGCGGTGCCGACGAACTCGGCGAACCCCTCGACGAACCATTTGGCGAACACCGCGCTCGGCCAGCTCGCGAACATGAAGCTATGGGCATATTCGTGCTGCAGGATCGTCCGCGCGCTGAGCTCGCCGCTGGTCTTGCGCGGCGCGAACGCCATCGGGCCGGAGGCGCGCGCCTGGTAATAGCCGGCGATCGAGTGGTTGCCCGAAAGCTTCCGGATCGCATCGACGTCGTCGAGCATGAACACGGTGACGCGCAGGTTTGGGCTGAGCGGCTTGTCCGGCGTGCCGGTGATCGTCCGCAGCGCCTGGTCGAAGCGCTCGAGCGACTCGGTCGCCGCGGTGACCTGTTCGGGCGAGCCTTCCGAATAGACGATGAAATGCTTGGAGCTGCCTTCGTACCAGTCGGCGGCGTGCGCGAACGACGGCAGTAGCAGCGAAGTGGCGAGCAACAGATGACGACGCATGATTCTTCCCCCCGATCGACCGAGTTTATGAACTGCGGCCGGCTCGTCAATCGGTGACGTTGCGGGGGCGGGCGATCGGGTCTGCCGCGGATCAGACGAAGCTGTAGGGGTCGACGTCCACGGCCACGCGCACCTTGGGGCTCCAGGCCAGGCTGCCCAGCCAGTCGCGCAGCACCTGCTGCACGTCGAAGCTGCGCCGGGCATGGACGAGCAGCCGGTAGCGGTGGCGGCCGCGCAGCATCGCCAGCGGGGCGGGCGCGGGGCCGTAGACGTGCATGTCCTCGCCGATCTCGGGCGCGGTGCGGCCGATCATCCGGGCGGCTTCCTCGGCGGCGGCGCGGTCCTCGCTCGAGACGATGATCGCGGCATAGCGGCCATAGGGCGGGGCCTCGGCGTCGCGGCGCGCCTCGGCCTCGGCGGCGTAGAAGCTGTCGGCATCACCCGAGACGAGCGCGCGCATCACCGGCGCATCGGGCGCGTGCGTCTGGATATAGACGGTGCCGGGCTTCTCGCCCCGGCCCGCGCGCCCGGCCACCTGCATGATCTGCTGGAAGGTCCGCTCGCTGGCGCGCAGGTCGCCGCCGTCCAGTCCCAGGTCCGCATCGACCACGCCGACCAGGGTCAGATTGGGGAAGTGATAGCCCTTGGTGACCAGCTGGGTGCCGATGACGATGTCGATCGCGCCATGTTCCATCCGTGCGACGAACTCGGCGGCCTTGGCGGGCGACCAGAGCGTGTCCGAGGTGACGATGGCGGTCCGCGCCTCGGGCCACAGCGCCGCCACTTCGTCGGCGATGCGCTCCACGCCGGGGCCGCAGGCGACCAGCGTGTCCTCGCTCTTGCATTCGGGGCACAGGCTCGGCGCCGGGATGGTGTGCCCGCAATGATGGCAGGAGAGGCGGCGGAGCAGCCGATGCTCGACCATCCAGGCGGTGCAGTTCGGGCATTGGAAACGGTGGCCGCAATGCCGGCAGAGCGTCAGCGGGGCATAGCCGCGCCGGTTGAGGAACAGCAGCGACTGCTCGCCCCGCGCCAGCGTCGCGTCGATCGCCTTTACCAGCGGCGGTGCCAGCCAGCGGCCGCGCTCGGGCGGCTCCTGGATCAGGTCGATGGGCAGGATCTCGGGCATCTCGGCGGCGCCGTATCGTCCGGGCAGCTTGAGCTCCGCATAGCGGCCCAGCTCCACCTGGTGGCGCGTCTCGATCGCCGGCGTGGCGGAAGCGAGGATCACCGGGCAGGATTCGAACCGGCCGCGCATCACCGCCACGTCGCGGGCATGGTAATGGACGCCGTCCTCCTGCTTGAAGCTGGTCTCGTGCGCCTCGTCGACCACGATCAGGCCGAGATTGGGATAGGGCAGGAACAGCGCCGAGCGGGCGCCCACCGTCACCATCGCCTCGCCGCCGGCGATCGCCCGCCAGGCGCGGCGACGCTGCGAAGTGCGCAGGCCCGAATGCCAGGCGACGGGGTCGCAGCCGAAGCGCTTCTCGAAGCGCGTGAGGAAAGGCTCGGTCAGCGCGATCTCGGGCAGCAGCACCAGCGTCTGCCGCCCCGCCGCCAGCGCCGCAGCGACCGCTTCGAAATAGACTTCGGTCTTGCCCGATCCCGTCACCCCGTCGAGCAGGAAGGGCTGGAAACTGGCCGCCTCCACTGCCTGGCGCAGCGTCGCGGCGGCATCGGCCTGTTCGGGGTTGAGCCGGGGCGGAGCGAAATCGGGCTGGGGCAGCGGATAGGGCGTGTCGGTGTCGACCACCACCGCTTCGATCGCGCCGGCCTTCACCAAGCCGCGGATCACTGCGTCGGAGACGTCGGCGGCCAGGGCCAGCTCGCGCACCAGCCCCTGGCGCTCGCCGATCCGCTCGAGCGCCTGGGCGCGCTGCGGGGTCAGCCGGGCGGGCACCTGGCCGGTCGCGCGATATTCGGTGATCGTCGGCGCGCTCTCGAACGCCGCCGAGGTGCGCAGCGCCATCGCCAGCACGGCCGAGGGCGGGCTCAGATAATAGTCCGCGGTCCATTCGACGAGGCGGCGGACCGATGCGGGAATCGGCGGCGCGTCGGCGACGGCCATGATGTTCCGCAACCGGTTGTCGCCGATCTCCTCGGTCGGCAGCCGCTCGGGCTCCCAGACCACGCCCGCATATTGGCGCGGCCCGATCGGCACGACCACGATCGATCCCGGCGCGACCTGCATGCCGGCAGGCACGCGATAGTCGAGCGGGCCGAGCGCGGGATGGAGGACGAGGACGCGGGCGCGGGACATGGATGCCCCTCATATGGGCTTTTGCACCGGAAACGGAATCCCCGTATCCGGTTGGCGCTTCAAGGAGACCGAAGATGCTGCTCGCTGCTGCCCTGTTGCTCGCCCAGGCCGCACCCGCCGCCCCGGCGGCGCAGACCACCCAATGCAAGGCGACCGACGCCAGCCTGCCCACCGGCCTGCTCGGCTGGCTCACGCCGGGCGACGCGTTCGTCCCCGGCAAGGCGGTGGCGCTGGACACGATCGACGGCGCGGCGCTCAAGGGCCTGCCCGTGGGGAGCAAGCCGGGCAAGGCGGCGATGATCGGCTTCCGGATCGCGGGCGCCGGCATCTATGGCGTGGCGCTCGACCAGGGCGGCTGGATCGACGTGCTGCCGGGGGCCGAGGGCGGCACGGCGCTCGCCTCGGTCAGGCACGGCCATGGTCCCGAATGCTCGACGATTCGCAAGATCGTCCGCTTCCGGCTCGAGCCGGGCATCTATCGCCTCTATGTCTCCGGCCTTGCCGGGGCGCGGGTTAAGGCCATGCTGGTGGCCGGCGAATGAGCGCCGCGAACAAGGCGGCGGTCCGCACCTATGTCGACGCGTTCAACGCGCACGACGTCGCGCGGCTGACGCGGCTCTTCGCGCCGGATGCGAAGATCTGGGGCGTGCTCGGCGCCGGATCGCTCGACATGGCGATGGGGATCTGGCGCGAGCTGCACGAGGGGATGGAGATGCGGCTGGAGATCCTCGACCTGGTCGCCGAGGGGGATTCGGTGGCGGTGCGCCTGCGCGAGACCGGCCGTTTCATCGGCCCCTTTCGCGGATTGGGCGGGCTGGCGCCGACCGGGCGGCCCTATGAGGTGGCCGCGATGGAATGGTTCCGGCTGGAGGACGGGAAGATCACCGAGCGCTGGGGCGCCCGCGATTCCGCCGCGATCCTGAGGCAGGTGAGCGAGGCTTAGGGTGGAAGCCGAAACAAGCCGTTGAAACTACGTCCGTCATCCCCGCCCCCGCGGGGGGGACGATGGAGAAGCGCGGATGACGGTATTTGCTGATCGAGCCGGCACCCTAGGGCCGCAGCGTCAGCCCGATCGTCATCGCATGGTCCATCTGGTCGCGCGCGCCGGCGCGGCCGAAGCGATACTGGTTGAGATAGCCGATCTCGACGCGCAGCTGGCGGCCCAGCGGCGCGCCCAGTCCGATATTGGCCCGCACCCGCTCGATCCCGCCGCGCTGGCCCCAGGCGGTGCTGTTGAGATTGAGGAACGTCTCGTGCGTCGCGAACAGGCCGAGCCCGGTCCGGCCCAGCGGCGCGTTGAAGCGCAGCTGGCCGCGCACGCGGTGGCCGATCTCCGGGCCGGAGCTGTTGAAGCGCTGCTCGAGCCGGATCCGCGTGGCGAAGCCGGCGCCGAGCGGGACGATCACGTGCTGGCGCAGCCGCTCCTCGTTCGGCAGCGTCCGGTCGCCGACGAAATCCTCGACGTGCCGATAGCCGATGGCGAGCTCGACCTTGCCGAGCTTCCAGGCGAACAGCCCGCCGATCTCGGTGTGCGCCAGCCCCCGGGCGCGCTCGCCGAAGCGGGCGATGCTTTCCACCGTCGCCTCCTGATGCTCGCCCATACGGACGACGCCGCTCGCCTGCAGCCACAGCTGGTCGTCGGTCCGCTGCGCGCGCGCGGGCATGGCGGCCAGGAGCAGGGGCAGGACGACGCACCAACGCATCGCGCCTAAACGCATCGTCTTCATTCCGGTGCAAGCTTTACTTGCCGGGCCTGGAACATCCATGGAACATCGCCGCGATCAAAGGGGGGACAAGGGCAATGATTCTCACGACGGCGCTGGCTCTGGGCATGGCGGCGCAGGGCCGCTGCGCGACGCTCGACACGCGGCTTCCGCGCTCGCTCGCCGGCTGGACGCGCGACGGGCGCGGGCTGGATACCGGCCATGCGGTGACGCTCCCGGTGCGTGGCGGCAGCGGCGTCGAGACGCGCGTCACGATCCGCAAGGCCGGCACGGTCGGCATCGCGATCGATCGCGCGGGCTGGATCGATGCCTTCGCCGCCGGCAGCCCGCGCGCGCTGCGCATGGCGTCGGAGCGCCGGGGGCCGCGCTGCTCGACGATCCACAAGATCCTCTATTACCGGATGCGCCCCGGCACCTATCGCGTCACGGTGAATCGGCTTAAGGGCGGCCGTGCAAGGCTGATGCTCACGCACGACTGACAGCAAATGTCATAAGGGATTCCCGATGAAGTTCTTCGCCGACACTGCCGATACCGCCGATATTCGCGACCTGGCCGCCACCGGCCTGCTCGACGGCGTCACCACCAATCCCTCGCTGATCCACAAGGCGGGCCGCGATTTCCTCGAAGTGGTCGCGGAGATCTGCGAGATCGTCGAGGGCCCGGTCTCGGCCGAGGTCGTCGCGCTCGATTTCGAGGGCATGATGCGCGAGGCGGAGATCGTCCGGAAGATCGCCGACAACGTCGCGGTCAAGGTGCCGCTGACGATCGACGGCCTCAAGGCGTGCAAGGCGCTCACCGACGACGGCACGATGGTCAACGTGACTCTCTGCTTCTCGGCCAACCAGGCGCTGCTCGCCGCCAAGGCCGGCGCGACCTTCATCTCGCCTTTTGTCGGCCGGCATGACGATATCGGCTATCCGGGCATGGACCTGATCGCCGACATCCGCACGATCTACGACAATTACGCTTTCGACACCGAGATCCTGGTCGCCAGCGTGCGCAACCCGATCCATGTGCTCGAGGCCGCCAAGATCGGCGCCGACGTGATGACCGCGCCGCCGAGCGTGATCCGCCAGCTGGTCAAGCACCCGCTGACCGACAACGGCATCGCCGCCTTCATGGCCGATTGGGCCAAGACCGGGCAGAAGATCGGCTGACTTCCCAATTCCTCCCCCAGCTTGCTGGGGGAGGCTGACCGCCGCCGAAGGCGGGGGTGGAGGGGCGCGGCGGGCACCGCCGCGTTCGCGGCGGCCCCTCCACCACTCGCTGCGCGAGCGGTCCCCCTCCCCGAGACAAGCTCGGGGAGGAACTGTACTATCCCCCCATGACCGAGCCCGCCCTTCCGCTCCTCTATGCGCAGCATCTCGCGCGCGACCGGCGGCGTTCGGCGCATACCGTCCGGGCATATGGCGCCACCGCCGAGCGGCTGGTCGCCTTCCTCCAGCGGCATTGGGGCGGGCCCGTCACGCGCGATGCGCTCGGCCGGGCGAGCGCCGCGGACCTGCGCGCCTATCTCGCCCATCGCCGCGGCGAGGGCCTGTCCAACGCCTCCGCCGCGCGCGAGCTTTCGGCGGTGCGCGGCTTCCTCAGATTCGCCGGGGGCGACGAGGCGGAGCTGCCCCGCCTCAAGGGACCGCGCGTCAGGAAGGGCGTGCCCCGCCCGATCGCCCCGCACGAGGCGGTCGCGCTCGCTGAGACCGTCTCCGAGGAGGCGCGCGAGCCCTGGATCGGGCTGCGCGACTGGGCGGTGCTGCTGCTGCTCTACGGCGCGGGATTGCGCATCGGCGAGGCGGTGGGGCTCCCCGGCGCCGTGCTGCCGCTGGGCCCGACGATGAGCGTCACCGGCAAGCGCGACAAGACCCGCATCGTCCCCCTGCTGCCCGAGGTGCGCGCGGCGATCGAGGCCTATGCCCGTGCCTGCCCCTATGGCGTCTCGCGCGACGCGCCGCTGTTCCGCGGGGCGAAGGGCGGCCCGATGCCGGCGGGGGTGATCCGCAAGTCGGTCCGCGCCGCCCGCGCCGCGCTCGGCCTGTCGGACCGCACCACCCCGCACGCGCTGCGCCACAGCTTCGCCACCCATCTGCTCGGCCGGGGCGCGGACCTGCGCGCGCTGCAGGAGCTGCTTGGCCATGCCAGCCTCAGCTCGACCCAGGTCTATACCGCCGTCGATGCCGCCCATCTGCTCGACGTCTATCGCAACGCCCATCCCCGCGCCTGATTTCGATCAGTTACACCGGCGCGACGCTCCGCTACGGCGGAGCGCATGGACCATCCCTATCTCGCCCCCTATCTCGCCGATGTCGCCGACATCCAGCGCATCCCCGAAGTCGAGATCATCCTTGCCGAATTGTGCGAGCGCACCGGCATGGGCTTTGCCGCGGTGGCGCGCGTCACGCCCGATCGCTGGGTCGCCTGCCAGGTGCTCGACAAGATCGAGTTCGGGCTGAACCCCGGCGAGGAGCTGGCGATCAAGACGACGATCTGCGACGAGATCCGCGCGAGCGGGCAGGGTGTCTATATCGACGATGTCGATGCCGATCCGGAATGGCGCCGGCATCACACCCCGGCGCTCTACGGTTTCCGCAGCTACATCTCCTGGCCGATCCTGCGCGGCGACGGCAGCTTCTTCGGCACGCTCTGCGCGATCGATCCGAAATCGCGCCTCGGCCTCGCCGCGCTCGCCCCGCAGATGGAAGCCTATGCCCAGCGCATCGCGAGCGCGCTCGACCGGATCAGTCCCGCGGTTTCCAGGTGAGGATCCGCCAGACATAGAGCAGCGCGATCCCGGCGACGATGGCGATGATCGTCGGCCCCACCCAATCCTCGATATCCTCGATCGTGGCGCCGAGCGCATAGCCCCCGCCCAGCAGGATGACGTTCCAGATCGCGCTGCCCACTGCGGTATAGCCGACGAAGCGCCAGAAGGGCATGTGCATCAGGCCGGCGGGGATCGAGATGACCGTGCGGCCCACCGGCATGAAGCGGAAGATCAATACGGTCGGCCCGCCCCATTTGTCGAAATAGGTCTTGAGCTTCTCGATCTCGTGCCAGTCGAGCGTCAGCCAGCGGCCCCAGCGGTCGACCAGCGGCCGCAGGCGCTGGTAGCCCAGCCGCCGGCCGATCTCCCACCAGAAGAGATTGCCGAGCACCGTGCCCGCGGTGCCGGCGAGCAGCACCAGCGCCAGGTTCATCTTGCCGCGCGCCACGGCGATGCCCGCCACGCTCATGATCGCCTCGGACGGTATCGGCGGAATCACATTCTCGAGCACCATCAGCCAGAAGATGCCCCAATAGCCCCAGGAAGCCGCGTCCCACATACGGTGTCGATCAGCTCCGCTCGGCGACGCGGCGCTCGATCGCCTGCCAGATCAGCGCGCCCGTGTCGGTGCCGTTGAACCGGTCGATGGCGACGATGCCGGTGGGCGAGGTGACGTTGATCTCGGTCAGCCACTCGCCGCCGATCACGTCGATGCCGACGAACAGCAGCCCGCGCCGCTTCAGCTCCGGGCCCAGCACCGCGCAGATCTCCTGCTCGCGCGCCGTCAGCTCGGTCTTGGCCGCGCTGCCGCCCACTGCCAGGTTCGAGCGGATCTCGCCTTCGCCCGGGATGCGGTTGATCGCGCCGGCCACTTCGCCGTCGACCAGCACGATGCGCTTGTCGCCCGCCGCCACCGAAGGGAGGAAGGCCTGCACCATGTGCGGCTCGCGCCATGCGGTGTTGAACACTTCGATCAGCGAGGAAAGATTGGCGCCGTCGCGGCCCAGCTTGAAGATCGCCTTGCCGCCATTGCCGTGCAGCGGCTTGATGACGATCTCGCCGTGCACCGCCAGGAAGGCGCGCGCCTCGTCCAGGCTGCGGGTGACGAGCGTCGGCGGCATGAACTGCGGATAGTCGAGGACGAACACCTTTTCCGGCGCGTTGCGCACGCTGGCGGGATCGTTGACCACCAATGTCCGGTCCGCGATCCGCTCGAGCAGATGGGTCGCGGTGATATAGCCCAGGTCGAAGGGCGGATCCTGGCGCATCAGCACGACATCGGCTTCCTCGCCCAGGTCGAGCGACACCGGCTCCTCGAACCGGAAATGATCGCCCGCCACCCGCTGCACGGTCACCGGATGGGCCCGGGTCCAGACGCGGCCGGCGGAATAGTTCAGGTCCTCCGGGCTGTAGTGGAACAGCCGGTGGCCGCGCGCCTGGGCGGAGAGCATCAGCGCAAAGGTCGAGTCTCCCGCGATGTTGATCGCGTCGAGCGGGTCCATCTGCACGGCGACATTGAGCGACATTCGGCCTCCTTCGGGAACACCTTAGGTGACTTATTCGAATAAGTCACCCCATCCAGGCGTTCTCGATATGGCGAGGCGGCGTCCCCGGGGCAATGAGGATCACGTCGACCCGGATATCGTCGTTCGGGCCGGCATAGCGCGGCATCAGCACTTCCGCCGCGGCGGCCACGCGGGCAAGCCGGCGCTCGTCGATCGCGAAGTCGAGATCGGCTGCAGTGGCGCGGGTCTTGACCTCGACAAAGGCGATCAGGTTGCCGCGGCGCACAACCAGATCGACTTCGCCGGCCGGGGTGCGAACGCGGCGATCGAGGATTTTCCAGCCTTTCAGCCATAGCCACCAGGCGGCGCGGCGCTCGCCTTCGCGGCCACGCGTTTCCGCAGCGCGGCGATCCGTTGGTCTTCTGCCCCTCACGACTCGCACCTGTGGATAACTTTGGTTACCATCGCCAGACCGAGTCGCACCGAACCGGGTTTATCGGTGCTTTCGGGGGGTCGCATTCAGATGGAATCCAACGAACGCTATTATCGGCGTCGCGCCGCTCAGGAACTTGCTGCCGCGAAGCGGGCGATGACGGAGGCCGCCGCGCTGCGCCGCCGCCAGCTCGCCGAAACCTATCTCAAACGCCTCGCCGAGCTTACCGGCGCGGACGAGATGCGCGTGCTCGAGCAGGAATACGCGTGAGTCGGCCTTGGCGCTGTTTCGTCATCCCCTGCGCTGTTTCGTCATCCCCGCGAAGGCGGGGATCCCGAGTCGGGAGCGATGCGCGAAGTAACCCTGGATCCCCGCCCTCGCGGGGATGACGGGATCGGGGCGGTTCCGACCCGTGCCGGACTATTCCTTCATCGCCATTGCCCGCGCATAGAGCGCCTTGCGGTCGAGCCCGAGCTTCTTCGCCACTTCGCCCGCCGCCTTGCTCGCGGGCAGCCGGGTGAGCGCTTCGGCGAGCGCGGCATCGGCATCGTCGGCGCTGGCGGGCGCGGGGGCGCCCGGCGGCGCGACCACCACCACGATCTCGCCCTTGGGCGGCGCCTCGGCATAGCGCTCGGCCAGCTGGGTGAGCGAGCCGGTCACGCACTCCTCGAACTTCTTGCTGATCTCGCGCGCGACGGCCGCCTCGCGGTCGCCCAGCCCCTCGGCCAGCGCGGCGAGGCAGGCCGAGAGCCGCGGCCCCGATTCGTAGAGGACAAGCGTGGCGCGCACGCCGGCGATCTCGGCGATCGCCTCGGCGCGGGCATGGAGCTTGGCGGGCAGGAAGCCGAGGAACAGGAAGCGGTCGGTCGGCAGGCCGGCCAGGGTCAGCGCCGCGATCGCCGCGCAGGGGCCGGGAATCGTCGTCACCGGATGGCCGGCGGCGCGCGCATCGCGCACCAGCTTGAAGCCGGGATCGGAGATCAGCGGCGTGCCCGCGTCGGAGACGAGCGCGATCGCCTCGGTCGCCATGCGCGCGACCAGGCCGGGGCGGACCGCATCGGCATTATGGTCGTGATAGGGGGTCATTTTCCCCTTCGCGCCCAGGTGCCGGAACAGGCCGGCTGTCACACGGCTGTCTTCGACGGCAACCAGATCGGCGCCCAGGAGTATTTCGGAGGCGCGCGGCGACAAGTCACCGAGATTGCCGATCGGGGTGGCGACGATATAGAGGCCGGGCGTGAGAACAGCGTGCATCGGGGAGAGTAAATGGCAGACGCGACCGTGAATCCGCAACGGGGCATCCTCCGCTGGGCCGCTTTGGGCCTCGCCGCCCTCCTCGCCGCCTGTGCCAGCGGGCCGCGGGTGATCCCCGAGTCGCGCCCTGCGCCGACGGTGGAGGCGCCGCGCGAGCGGCCCTCGACGCGCCCGATCTCGCCGGGCCTGCCGCAGGATGTGGAGCGCCACCGCGTTGCCCTGCTCGTGCCGATGACCGGGCCGAACGCCGGCGTCGGCAAGTCGCTCGCCAATGCGACGCAGCTGGCGGTCCTCGACACGAAATCGGACGTGCTGCGCATCACCACCTACGACACTGCCGGCGGGGCCGCGAACGCTGCGCGCCAGGCGATCGCCGACGGCAACAAGCTGATCCTCGGCCCGCTCCTCGCCGAGGAGGCGCGCGAAGTGGCGCCGATCGCCCGGGCCGCGCGGGTGCCGGTGCTCAGCTTCTCGAACGACACGGCGGTGGCCGGCAACGGCACCTATCTGCTCGGCTATTCGCCGGCCCAGTCGATCGAGCGGGTGGTCGACTATGCCCGGGCCCAGGGCGTCACCAACTTTGTCGGGCTGATGACGTCCGGCGTCTATGGCGAGCGCGCCTCGACCAGCTTCCTGCGCGCCGTGGAGGACCAGGGCGGCAAGGTGCTGGCGATGGAGACCTATGACGGCCGCCCCGGCTCGATGACCAGCGCGATCACCAAGCTTTCGCGCACCCCCTATCAGGCGATCCTGATCGCGGGCTCGGGCACGAGCGGCGTGACGGCGGCGCCGATCATCCGCAAGTCGGCGGGCGGCAAGGCCTCGCGGATCCTCGGCACCGAGCTGTGGAACACCGATTCGGCGATCGGCGCGAACGCGGTGCTGAACGGCGCCTGGTTCGCCAGCGTGCCGGATAATTACTACCGCACCTATGCGACCAAATATCGCGCCCGCTTCGGTGCTGCGCCCTATCGCCTGTCGACGCTCGGCTATGACGCGGTGCTGCTCACCGTGCGCATCGCCCGCGAATGGCGGCCGGGCGACATCTTCCCCGAGCGCCGCCTGGTCGCGCCCGACGGGTTCGGCGGGCTCGACGGCGCCTTCCGCTTCGGCCGCGACGGCATCGCCGAGCGCGCGCTCGAGGTGCAGGAAGTGAAGGGCGGAACCACGGTGACGATCTCGCCGGCGCCGACCGGGTTCGGGGGCTGATATATTTCCTCCCCCAGCTTGTCTGGGGGAGGGGGACCATCGCGAAGCGATGGTGGAGGGGCTGGCGCAACCCGCCGGTGAACCGGCGCGCGCCTCCACCCCGCCGTTGCACGGCGCGGTCCCCCTCCCCGAGCAAGCTCGAGGAGGAATTAGGTAACCACCAGCTCGCGCAGGATCGCCTCGAGCACCGGCATCCCTGCATCGGTAACGATCAGCCGGCTGCCGGCGCGGGCGATCAGGCCCTGCGCTTCCATTCCTGCCAGCGCCTTCAGGTCGAGCGGGGCGTCCGGCACCCCGGCCAGGTCGACGCCCTCGGCCAGGCGCAGGCCCATCAGCAGCGCCTCGACGCCGCGGTCGTGCGGGTCGAGCGGGTCCTCGCGCTCGATGCCATGGCCGTTGCGCGTGATCGCCGCGAGCCAGTTCTCGGGCTTCCTGCGCCGCAGCGTGGCTATGCCGCTCCGCCGGCCATGCGCGCCGGGGCCGACCCCCGCATAGTCGCCATAGCGCCAATAAGTGAGGTTGTGCCGGCTCTCCGCTCCCGGCCGGGCATGGTTGGAGACTTCATAGGCCGGCAGCCCGGCGGCCGTGGCGATCGCCCGCGTCGCCTCGAACAGGTCGGCCGCCGCGTCGGGATCATAGGCGGCGAGCTCGCCTTTCTCGAACAGCGTGGCGAATCGCGTGCCGGGCTCGATGGTGAGCTGGTAGAGCGAGAGATGCTCGGTGCCGAAGGACAGGGCGCGGCGCAGCTCCGCCTCCCAGCCGGCCAGCGTCTGGCCCGGCCGGGCGTAGATCAGGTCGAAGCTGACCCGGCCAAAGGCACGCTGCGCGGTCGCCAGCGCCGCCAGCCCCTCCTCGACGCCGTGCGCTCGGCCGAGGAAGCGCAGATCGGCATCGTCGAGCGCCTGCAATCCCAGCGAGACGCGGTTCACCCCGGCGGAGGCGATGTCGGCGAAGCGCGCGGCTTCCACGGAGGAGGGATTGGCCTCGAGCGTGATCTCGATGCCGGGTGCG
Source organism: Sphingomonas sp. NPDC092440 (assembly GCF_044754985.1). Lineage (NCBI taxonomy): Bacteria > Pseudomonadati > Pseudomonadota > Alphaproteobacteria > Sphingomonadales > Sphingomonadaceae > Sphingomonas > Sphingomonas sp. NPDC092440. The sequence continues at coordinate 61,733 of NZ_JBIVQA010000018.1, forward strand.
AAGCCCCAATGCGCCTCGGCCGCCTCGATCACGGCGGCGACCGTCTCGGGCGGCATCAGCGAAGGCGTGCCGCCGCCGAAGAAGATCGAGCCGAGCCGGCGGCCGGGCAATGCGGCGGCCTCATGCGCCAGGTCGGCAAGCATGGCCGCGCGCCAGGCGGCCTGGTCGACGCTCTCGCGGACATGGCTGTTGAAGTCGCAATAGGGACATTTCGACACGCAGAACGGCCAGTGCACATAGAGTGCGAGAGGGGCGGTGGTGTCGGTCATCGCTTGAAGGGGCTTGGAGCGGGTAACGGGAATCGAACCCGTGTATTCAGCTTGGAAGGCTGCTGCACTACCATTGTGCTATACCCGCGAGCCGAGGGCCGAGTGCCACAGCCGCCCCCGGCCGGTCAACCTCGCAGGCTATTTCCCGGTGAAGTTCGGCTTGCGCTTCTGGAGGAAGGCCAGGCCGCCCTCCATGGAATCGGCGGTGCCGCGCGCGCTGCGCTGGTGGTTGGCCTCCATCGCCAGCGTTTCCTCCAGCGACGATTCGAGCGCCTGGCCGATGCCGCGGCGGATCAGGCCGAGCGCCACGGTGGGCCCGGCGGCGAGGCGGGCGGCGAGCGCAAGCGCCTCATGCTCGAGCTGCTCGTCCGAGACGACGCTGTGCACCAGGCCCCAGTCGCGCGCCTTGGTCGCGGGCAGCTTCTCGCCCAGCAGCATCATCTCCGCCGCGCGCGAGCGGCCGACCAGGCGCGGCAACAGCCAGGTCGCCCCGCCATCGGGGACCAGGCCGATATTGACGAAGGCCTGGAGGAAATAGCCGGTGTCGCTCGCCACGCAGAAATCGGCGGCCAGCGCCAGGCTGCAGCCGATGCCCGCGGCGGCACCGCGCACCGCGCTCACCACCGGCACGCCCAGGCGCGCGACGGCGAGGATCGTGGGATTGTAGTGATCGGTCAGCGCGGCATGCGTCGCCGCGGCCGGATCGCCCGAGGCGAGCGCGCCGCTCGCCACGTCGGCGCCCGAGCAGAAGGCGCGGCCGGCCCCCTGGAGCAGCACCGCGCGGGCACCGTCCAGCCGGGCCAGCGCGTCGCGGATCTCGTCGAACATCGCCGGGGGGGCCGCGTTGAGCCGATCGGGCCGGTTGAGCGTGATCACCAGCACGTCGCCGGCCCGCTCGGTCAGGATCGTCTCGTACGCCATCTGCCACTCCCGTTTCGCTTCGCAACCGATAGCGGGGAAGGGGGGAGGGTGGAAGGTGGGTTGAGGACGCATGTTCCCACGCCAACCCCGCTATTCTCCATCGTCATCCCTGCCTGCGCGGGGATGACGGTATTCGCTGGAGGCCTGGCCCCTAGGATCCCGCCGGCTGCGGCCCCGAAGGCGTGACCGTCAGCAGCGAATCGCCGCCGAGCGTGCGGTAGAGCGTCACCAGGTTGGTCGCCTCCACCAGCCTGGCGTTCACCAGCCCGCGCTGGGCGGAATAATAGGAGCGTTGCGCGACCAGGCTGGCGAGGAAATTGTCGATCCCGCCGCGATAGCGCGTGTCGGCGAGGCGATAATTGTCCTGGGCCGCGGCCAGGTTGGCCGTGTCGGCCTTCAGCTGGTCGGCGATGGTGCCGCGCCGGGCCAGGGCGTCGGCGACTTCGCGGAAGGCAGTCTGGATCGCCTTTTCGTAGCTGGCGAGCGCCGCGTCGCGCTGGGCCTCGCTCCGTTCCACGCCTGCGCGGCCGGCACCGGCGTTGAAGATCGGATAGCTGGCGCTCGCGCCGCCCGACCAGTTGAAGCCGTTGCCCGAGAAGAGCCCGGTCAGCGCGTTGCTGGCGAAGCCGAGCAGGCCGGTCAGCGAGATGCGCGGGAAGAGGGCGGCGCGCGCGGCGCCGATCTGGGCATTGGCGGCGCGCAGCGTATATTCGGCCTGCACCACGTCGGGCCGGCGGAGCAGCACGCCCGAATCGACGCCGGCGGGCAGCTCGGCAACGGTGGGCGCGGCCTCCTCGATGGCGGAGGAGAGCAGCGTGGCGTCGATCTCGGCGCCGACCAGCAGCCGGAGCGCGTTGACGTCCTGCGCCAGCGCGGTCTTCTGCACCGCGACGTCGGACTGGGCGGTGGCGAGCGTCTGCCGGGCCTGGGCCAGGTCGGTGCGCGGCGCGATGCCGCCCTGCAGGCGCTGGTCGGTCAGCGCCACCGCGCGCTCGGCATTGGCCGCGGTGCTCTCGGCGATCGCGAGCAGGCTGGCGTCCGCCGCATGGTTGAGCCAGGCGGCGGCGATGTCGCCGATCAGCGTCAGCCGGGTGGCGCGCGCCGCCGCCTCGGTCGCGAACCAGCGGTCCTGCTCGGCACGGGTGAGCGAAGCGACGCGGCCGAACAGGTCGAGCTCGAAGGCGGGTATGCTGACATTGCCCGAGAAGCTGGTGCGGGTGCCGCTCGTGGTGGCGGCGCCGGTGCTGCTGCCATGCGATGCGGTCGCGCCCGCGCCGGCATCCAGCCCGGGGAACCGGTCGGCGCGCTGGATGCGATATTGCGCGCGCGCCGCGGCGATGTTGGCGGCGGCGATGCGCAGGTCGCGATTATTGGCCAGCGCCTGCCCGATCAGCTTCTGGAGGCGCGGATCCTTGAAGATGTCCTGCCAGGTGACGCTCGGCAGCGCCGCTTCGTCGGCCTCGAGATAGGCGTCTCCCACCGGCCAGCCGGGCGGCACCGGGGCTTCGGGCCGGGCATATTTCGGTTCCATCGAGCAGCCGGCGAGCGCCGTGCCGAGGAACAGGGTCAGAACCGCGCGCTTCATGCCTGCGCCTCCCGCTTGCGGGCCCGCCGTTCGCGCAGCGCCTTGAGCGCGTCGCGCACGCCGCGGCGGACGAGCACGAAGAACAGCGGGATGTAGAAGATGGCGAGGATCAGCGCGGTGAGCATGCCGCCGATCACCGCCGTGCCGATCGCGATGCGGCTGTTGGCGCCGGCACCGGTGGAGATCGCCAGCGGCAGCACGCCGAAGATGAAGGCCAGGCTGGTCATCACGATCGGGCGGAAGCGGATGCGCGCGGCTTCGATCGCGGCCTCGATCACGCGCTTGCCTTCCTTTTCGGCGCGCTCGGCGAACTCGATCATCAGGATGGCGTTCTTCACTGCCAGGCCCATCGTCGTGAGCAGGCCGATCTGCAGATAGACGTCGTTCTGGAGGCCGCGCAGCGTCACCGCGAACACCGCGCCGATCAGGCCGAGCGGCACCACCAGCATCGCGGCGACGGGGATCGACCAGCTCTCGTACAGCGCCGCCAGGCACAGGAACACGATGAGCAGCGAGACGCCGTACAGCAGCGGCGCCTGCCCGCCGGCCAGCCGCTCCTGATAGGAAAGGCCGGCCCAGGCGATGCTGGTGCCCGGGATCTGCGCGGCGAGCGTCTCCATGCGCTTCATCGCGTCGCCCGAGCTCTTGCCCGGCGCGGGCTGGCCCTGGAACTCGAAGGAGGAGATGCCCTGGAAGCGCGAGACGGTGGTCGGCGCGGTCGCCCAGCTGATCGTGGCGAAGGAGGAGAAGGGCGTCATCTTGCCGTCGGCGCCGCGCACGAACCATTCGCCCAGATTCTTGGGATCGGCGCGATAGGGCGCGTCGCCCTGGACGAAGACGCGCTTCACCCGGCCGCGGTCGATGAAGTCGTTGACGTAGCGGCCGCCCCAGGCGGTCGACAGCGTGTTGTTGACGTCCGCCTGGGTGAGGCCCAGCGCGGCGAGCTTCTCCTGGTCGATCTGGATGTTGAGCGTGGAGACGTCGGGCAGGTCGGACAGGCGCACGGCCTGGAGGTCCGGATCGGCATTGGCCGCGGCGAGCAGCTTGTCGCGGGCGGCCACGAAGTCGGTGCGCGACATGCCGCTGGTGTTCTGCAGCTCCAGCGTGAAGCCGTTCGACTGGCCCAGGCCGCGGATCGCGGGCGGCACCAGCGCGAAGACCTGGGCGTCGCGGAAGTTGCGGAAGGCGCCGGCGGCGCGCTGGACGATCGCGTCGGCGCCGTTCTCCTTGCCGGGGCGATCGTCCCAGGAGACGAAGTTCACGAAGCCCTGGCCGGTATTCTGGCCGCTGGCGCCGCCGCCCCCGCCGCCGCCGGTGACGGTGAAGATGGTGCGGACGTTCCTGCCCTCCTGCTCGCGCAGATATTTCTCGACCGCGAGCTGCACTTCCTGGGTGCGGGCCTGGGTCGCGCCGGCGGGCAGGCGGAACTGCACGCTGGCGGCGCCCTGGTCCTCGGTCGGCAGGAAGCCGGTGGGCAGGCGATAGAACATCAGCACCAGCACCGCGCAGGACAGCAGGTAGATCAGCAGGAAGATCCACTTGCGATCGACGACATAGGAAATGGTGCTGGTGTAGCGCTCGACCGTCCATTCGAAGCCCTGGTTGAACTTCGCCATGCCGGTGCGGGTCCAGCGGCCGAGAAAGGGCACGCGGCGCGCGAACCAGCCGCTGCCGGGCGCGGGCATGTCCTGCTTGCGCTTCAGCACCGTGGCGGTGAGCGCCGGGCTGAGGATCAGCGCGACCAGCACCGACAGGACCATCGCCGAGACGATGGTGACCGAGAATTGCCGGTAGATCACGCCGGTCGATCCGCCGAAGAACGCCATCGGCAGGAACACGGCGGACAGCACCAGCGCGATCGCCACCAGCGCGATCTGGATCTGGTCCATCGACTTGATCGTCGCCTCGCGCGGGGTGAGGTCGGGGTCCTCCTCCATCAGGCGCTCGACATTCTCGACCACGACGATCGCGTCGTCGACGAGCAGGCCGATCACCAGCACCAGCCCGAACAGCGTGAGCGTGTTGATCGAATAGCCGAGCGCGTAGAACACCGCGAAGGTGCCCAGCAGCACCACCGGCACCGCGATCATCGGCACCAGGGTCGCGCGCCAGCTTTGCAGGAATACGAACATCACGATGACGACGAGGGCGATCGCCTCGCCCAGCGTCTTCACCACTTCCTCGATCGAGAGCTGGATGAACTCGGTGGTGTCGTTGGCATAGGCGTAGTTGAAGCCCTGCGGGAAATCCTTGGCCGCTTCCGCAACGGTCGCCTTGACCAGTTCTGCCGTCTTCAGCGCGTCGGCGCCCGGCGCGGTGCTGATCGCGATGCCCGAGCCGGGATGGCCGTTGACGCGGCTGACGGCGTTGTAGTTCTCCGCGCCCAGCTCGATCCGGGCGACGTCCTTCAACAGCACGTGCGCGCCGCTGGTCTGGGTCTTCAGGATGATCTTGGCGAACTGCTCCGGCGTTTGCAGGCGCGACTGGGCGGTCACCGTCGCGTTCAGCATCTGGCTGGACGGCATCGGCTGGCCGCCGATCTCGCCGGCGGCGACCTCGGTGTTCTGGCTGGTGATCGCGGTCACCACGTCGCTCGGCATCAGGCCGTAGCTGGCGAGCGCCGAGGGGTTGAGCCAGATGCGCATCGCATAGGGCGAGCCGAACACGTTGACGTCGCCCACGCCCGGCAGGCGCGACAGCGTGTCCTGCAGGTTGGACGAGAGCCAGTCGGACACGTCGCGATTGGTGCGCTTGTCGGTCTCGTCATAGACACCGACGAGCAGCAGCGTGTCCGGGTTGGACTTGGTGACGCGCACGCCCTGCTGCTGCACCTGGTTGGGCAGGCGCGAGAGCGCGGCCTGGACCTGGTTCTGCACCTGCACCTGGGCGATGTCGGGATCGGTGCCCTTGTTGAAGGTGGCGCTGATCGTCACCTGCCCGCGCGAGGTGGACGAGGAGCTGAAATAGAGCAGCCCGTCGATGCCGGTCAGGTTCTGCTCGATGATCTGCGTCACCGAGTTCTGCACCGTCTCCGCCGACGCGCCGGGATAGGTGGCGCGGATGTTCACCTGGGGCGGCGCGATGTCGGGATATTGCGCGATCGGCAGCGAGAAGACCGCGCCCAGCCCCATCAGCATGGTGATGATCGCGATCACCCAGGCGAAGATCGGGCGATCGATGAAGATGCGCGACATGGGTGCTCAGCCGCCCTTCGACTTGGAGGCGCCGGCGCCCTGGTCCTTGCGGGGCGGCTCGATCTTCTGCGGCGTGTCGGCCGGGACCGGGCGGATATCGGCATTGGGCTTCAGGTTGGCGATGCCCTGGGTGATCACCTTGTCGCCGGGGTTGAGCCCCTGGGTGATGACCCAGAAGGCGCCCTGGGTGCGCTCGGCGGTGACGTCGCGGCGCACTGCCTTGTTGTCCGGGCCCACGACCCAGAGCTGGGCGGCGCCCCTGGCGTCGCGCGACACGGCCTGTTGCGGCACCAGATAGGCGCGGGTGTCGATCGCCTGGGTGAAGACCGCGCGGACGAACATGCCCGGCAGCAGCAGCCCCCCGGGATTGGCGAAGCGGGCGCGCAGCGTGACGGTGCCGGTGTTCTGGTCGACCATCACTTCGGAGAATTCGACGGTGCCGGTGGTGCCATATTCGCTGCCGTCCTCGAGCTTGAGGCGCACGCTGGCGCTGCCCGGCGTCACGCCCTGCTGGGCGAGCGCGCGGCGCAGCGCCAGCAGCTCGCCGCTCGATTGCTGGATGTCGACGAAGATCGGGTCGAGCCGCTGGATCACCGCGAGCGGATCGGCCTGGTTGGTCGTCACCAGCGCGCCTTCGGTGACGAGCGAGCGGCCGATGCGGCCGGTGATCGGCGCGGGGACGCGGGTGAAGTGCAGGTTGATCCGCGCGGTGCGCAGCTGGGCCCCCGTCTGGGCGACCAGCGCGCGCGCCTGGCGGGCGGCGGCGGCGGCGTCGGTATAGTCCTGCTTCGACACGGCCTCGGCCTCGGCGAGCGGCTTGTAGCGATCCGCCCTGATCCGCGTCGCCTCGGCATTGGCCTGGGCGTTCTGCAGGCTGGCCGCCGCCTCGGCGACGCTGGCGGAATAGAGGCTCGGGTCGATCTGGTACAGCGTCTGCCCCTGGCGGACGATCGAGCCCTCGGTGAAGAGGCGCTTGCGGACGATCCCGGCCACCTGCGGCCGGACCTCGGACGCCTGATAGGGGTTCACCCGCCCGGTCAGCTCCGCGACCACCGGCACCTGGCCCGGCTGGACCACCACGAAGCCCACCTGGGGCGGGCCGCCGGCGCCCTTTTTCTGCGCGGTCTGGCCGCCGCTCCCGCAGGATGCGAGGAGCAGCGTGGTGGCGAGCAGGGCAAAGGAAGGTCGGCACGCGCCGCCAGGGGTGATTCGGTGCAATTCTTCAACCCGGATCAGGGCGCCGACTCGGGCGCGGTTCTTGTGACGAATGCTCTTGGGCAGCGCCTTGTGCAGGTGCAACACAAGAAATGTGCCGGAAACGCGAAACACCCCTCCGGCAGACGGCAGGTTTCCACGATTGGATACACGGCGCAACAATTGCCCGTTTGTCGCAAGGTTCCCTGCGGTTATGGCAGCCCCTGCAATCTCCCGCGTTGCGGCCCGGGCGGAACCGGCCTATTGGCGCGCGCCAATATGGCACGCATCGAAACGCCCAACCGCATCCGGGGCACCCAGGACATTTTCGGCGACGAGCAGCGCAGGTTCGCCCGCGTCCTCGAGACCTTCGACCATGTCCGCAAGCTCTATTGCTTCCAGCGCGTCGACATCCCGGTGTTCGAAGCGACGGGCGTGTTCGCCCGCTCGATGGGCGAGACCAGCGACGTCGTCTCGAAGGAGATGTACACGTTCGAGGACAAGGGCGGCGACCTGATCACGCTGCGCCCCGAATTCACCGCCGGCATCTGCCGCGCCTATATCACCGAGGGCTGGCAGCAATATGCGCCGCTCAAGCTCGTCACCAGCGGCCCGGTGTTCCGCTACGAGCGCCCGCAAAAGGGCCGCTTCCGCCAGTTCCACCAGCTCGACGCCGAGATCCTGGGCGCCGCCGAGCCGGCCGCCGACGTGGAGCTGCTCGTCCTTGCCGACCAGCTGCTGCGCGAGCTGGGCATCGAGGGCGTCACCCTCCAGCTCAACACGCTGGGCGACGCCGAGACGCGCGACGCCTGGCGCACCGCGCTGGTCGCGCATTTCGCGGCGCACCGGGACCAGCTGAGCGAGGACAGCCTCGTCCGGCTCGAGAAGAACCCGATGCGCATCCTGGATTCGAAGGACCCGCAGGACCGCCCGATCGCCGACAGCGCGCCGGACATCGACGCCTATCTGACCGCGGAGGCCGCGGCCTTCTTCAAGGCCGTCACCGACGGGCTCGACGCGGCCGGCGTGCAATGGACGCGCAACAGCCGCCTGGTGCGCGGGCTCGATTACTACCGCCACACCGCCTTCGAGTTCGTCACCGACCGGCTGGGCGCGCAGGGCACCGTGCTCGCGGGCGGCCGCTATGACGGGCTGGTCGGCAATCTCGGCGGCCCCGAGACGCCGGGCGTGGGCTGGGCGGCGGGGGTCGAGCGGCTGGGGATGCTGATCGCGGAGCCGGCGGCGGAGCGCATGCAGGTGGCCGTCGTGGTCGAGGCGGCTGGCAGCGAAGCGGCCGCGATCGGCCTGCTGGCGGGGCTGCGCAATGCCGGCTTCAGCGCCGAGCTGTTCGCGAGCGGCAGCCCCAGGAAGCGCTATGACCGCGCGATGAAGGCGAGCCCGGCGATGACGGTCTCGTTCCAGCAGCGTGACGGCGAGATCGCGATCGCGCAGCGCGTGATCGATGGCGATGGGGTGGACGCCGACGCGGTGGCGACGCTGGTCTCGGGCGCCGCCCGATGAAGATCCCCGCCGACCGCATCGCCGCGATCGAGGCGCGGCGCGACGAGCTGCAGGCGCAGATGGCGACCGGCGACCTGTCGGGCGACAGGTTCGTCGCCGTCTCCAAGGAATATGCCGAGATCGAGCCGGTGGCGCTCGCCGCGGGCGAGGTCCGCCGGCTGCGCGCCGAGGCCGAATCGCTCGCGCTAATGGCGCAGGAGCCCGACGACGAGCTGCGCGCGATGGCGGCGGAGGAACTCCGCGCCAATGAAGCGGCGCTGGCCGATGCCGAGCGCGGGCTGGCGCTCTCGCTGCTGCCCAAGGACGCGGCCGATGCGCGCCCGGCTATGCTCGAGATCCGCGCCGGCGTGGGCGGCGACGAAGCCGCGCTGTTCGCCGGCGACCTGCTGCGCATGTACCAGCGCTATGCCGACCGGATGGGCTGGAAGATCGAGCTGATCTCGTCCTCCGAATCGGAGTTTGGCGGCTTCAAGGAAGTGGTGCTCAGCGTCACCGGCACTGGCGTGTTCGCCAAGCTGAAGTTCGAGAGCGGCGTGCACCGGGTGCAGCGCGTGCCGGCCACCGAGGCGGGCGGGCGCATCCATACTTCGGCGGCGACGGTGGCGGTGCTTCCCGAAGCCGAAGAGGCCGATATCCGGATCGACGACAAGGACCTGCGCATCGATATCTATCGCGCCTCGGGCCCGGGCGGGCAGGGCGTGAACACCACCGATTCGGCGGTGCGCATCACCCACTTGCCGACCGGCACGATCGTGATCCAGCAGGACGAGCGCTCGCAGATCAAGAACAAGGCCAAGGCGATGAAGGTGCTGCGCACCCGCCTGTACGAGGCCGAGCGCGACCGGCTCGCCTCGGCGCGCGCGGGCGCGCGGCAGTCGATGGTGGGCTCGGGCGATCGCTCGGAGCGCATCCGGACCTATAATTTCCCCCAGGGGCGCGTGACCGATCACCGCATCAACCTGACGCTCCACCGCCTGCCCGAAGTGATGGAAGGCGAGCTGGACGAGCTGATCGGCGCGCTCGTCGCCCAGGACGAGGCGGACCGGCTGGCGCAGCTGGATTCATAACTTCCCCCTCCCGCTTGCGGGAGGGGCTAGGGGAGGGCATGTCGCCTCACGCCGATGCCTGAGACAGCCCCGCCCCCGACCCCTCCCGCAAGCGGGAGGGGAGTCAGTTCGGCTCTGAACGAAGCCGCCCGCCGCCTCGAACCCGTCTCCGATTCCCCCCGGCTCGATGCCGAGCTGCTGATGGCGCATGCCCTGGGCGTCTCGCGCGAGGCGATGATCCTGCGCCATCTCGGCGATCCCGTGCCCGCTGCGCTCGAATCGCTGCTTGCACGGCGGCTGGCGCATGAGCCGGTGGCGTACATCACCGGCCGCCGCGCCTTCTGGACGATCGAGCTCGCGGTCGGCCCCGGGGTGCTGATCCCGCGCCCCGACAGCGAGACGCTGATCGAGGCGGCGATCGAATATTTCGGCGCGCGCGCGCCCATGCGCATCCTCGATCTCGGCACGGGCCCCGGCACGCTGCTGCTCGCCGCGCTGGCCGAATGGCCCGAGGCGCAGGGGCTCGGGGTGGACGCGTCGGAGGTCGCGCTCGATTATGCCCGGCGCAACGCCGCGGCGCTGGGGATGGCGTCGCGTGCCGCCTTCCGGCCCGGCGACTGGGGGCAGGGGCTCGCTGCGCGCTTCGACCTGATCCTCGCCAACCCGCCCTATATCGGGACGGACGAGGACCTGCCCGAGCAGGTCCGCCGCCATGAGCCCGGCACGGCGCTGTTCGCGGGCCCCGAAGGGCTCGACGATTATCGCCGGATCATTCCCGATCTCCGCCGCCTGCTCGCGCCCGGCGGCGCCGCGGTGCTGGAGATCGGCTGGACCCAGGCCGGGCCGGTATCCGCGATTGCCCGGAATGGCGGTTTCGCCGTGACGCTGTACAAGGATCTGGGAGAGCGGCCGCGCGCACTGCTCCTGACTTGAAACGACGCGAAAACGACACATATTTCTGCTTGGACATTGGTGCTGCACCGGCTAAGACAGCGACGGGGTAGGGCACTTTCAACCAAGCCGTTGAAACTTGGGCCGTGAAAAGCACAGCCCCGATTCAGGTCATGATAGCCGCTGCAGTCCGGTGGCCATGGCAGGCGAGTCGCGCCTCCCGAGGCGTTGGCGCGCATTTGTAAACTGCATCCGGGACCCAGGAATTGGACCGACGGACAGCGTAAACAAGACAGGACATACAGACCTTGATGAACAATCGTCAGGCCGGCCGCCGTCGTGGTCGTGGCGGGCAGCAGCAGCGCCAGGGTGGCAACCCGGGCCAGGGTAATGGGAACCGCATCGACAACCGTGCGCGCGGTAACGCCGCCCAGCTGCTCGAGAAGTACAAGAATCTGGCGCGCGATGCCCAGATGCAGGGCGACCGGGTCAACACCGAATATTATCTCCAGTTCGCGGATCACTATTTCCGCGTGCTGAGTGAGAGCCGCTCGCGCTTCGAGGAGCAGAACCAGCAGCGCCGCCAGCGCGACGATTTCGACGGCGACGACGAGGATTTCGACGTCGAGGCCGATGGCAATCGCGCCGACGAAGCGGACGAGCAGCAGGAGCAGCGCGCCCAGCCGCCGCGCCGCGAGCGCGAGGAGCGTCAGGGCCGCGAGCGTGAGGAGCGCCAGGAGCGCCAGCCTCGCCGCGAGCGCGAGGACCGCAACGGCCGCGCCAATGGCTATGGCAATGGCCATGCCGTCGAGGCCGAGGGCTTCGAGCCCGCCGCCGAAGAGCAGCGCGCCCCGCGCGAGGAGCAGGCGCCGCGCCGCGCCCGCCGCCCGCGCCGCGAGGAGGCGCAGCCCGCCGATGAGAGCCATGCGATCGATGCCGCGGTGCTGCCGCCGGCGCTCGGCGTGATCGACGCGGCGCCGGCTGCGGAAGCGGAGGAGCCGGCGAAGAAGCCGCGCCGCCGCCGCACCCGCGCCGAGGATGCGGAAGCGACTGCCTGAACGGCGGCGTTCGCGATCTGAAGAATCAGGACAACGGAATCAGGACAATGATCGGCGGCTGGGCGAAGGCTCAGTCGCCGATTTCCATTTCGTCCTTCAGCCGGTCCTCCACCTGTTCGTCATGGCCGGTGCCCGAGCTCAGGAACATCAGGCCCATCAGCATCGCGCCAAGCAGGATGGTGAAGAACACGCCGAGCGCGGTGGCGAGGATCACGGTCAGGTTGAGCCAGCCCAGCCAGTGCCACAGGACCAGGATCGCACCTATCGCCGCCGCCGCCGCGACCATCGCCATCCAGCCCAGGATGCGGCGATAGCGCGCCCAGGCAAAGGCGGCATATTCGGGATCGTCCAGGCCGTGCGGCGCGTCCATCTTTTGCAATTGGGGGCGATGTGTGGGAGACTCAACCGCCTGGACCCGAATGCGGAGTGATGGCGATGACGATCGCGGCGATCCTGGGGGGCAAGGGGCACGAAGTGGTCTCGATCGAGGGCGACCGGACGGTCGCCGATGCGGTCGCGCTGCTCGCCGGGAAGCGAATCGGCGCCGTGCCCGTGATGTCCGGCGGCGCGGTTGCCGGGATATTCTCCGAACGTGACGTGATCTATTGCCTGGAGCGCGAGGGGGCCGCGGCGCTCGCGCGCAAGGTGGGCGACGTGATGACCGCGCCGGCGATCACCGTCTCGCCCGACGAGAGCGTGCTCGCCGCGCTGGCGCTGATGACGCGCCGGCGCATCCGCCATCTGCCGGTGGTGGAGGGCGATACCTGTATCGGGCTCGTCTCGATCGGCGATCTGGTGAAGTACCGGATCGAGCGCATCGAATCGGAAGCCGATGCGATGCGCGCCTATATCCAGGCGGTGTGATCCCTGGGCCGGGAACCTGAACTAGGTTGAGGACTCATATTCTTCCTTCGTCACCCCGGCCTTGCGCCGGGGTCCCGCTATCTCGCCAGCACAGGAAGAAGCGGGATCCCGGCTCAAGGCCGGGATGACGGTGAAAGATCAGATACTTGTTTGGGTTCTCAACCTAGGGTCAAAACCCAATCAGCAAACTCGGTCATCCCCGCGCAGGCGGGGATCCAGGGTAGCGCAGGACGACGATGCTATCAGGTGAGCCTCCTTCCGGAGCGCGCAGGCCTCGCCTGCCCGCAACCCGCCCGCGGCCCTGGATACCCGCCTGCGCGCGGATGACGAAATAAATCAAAGCCTTGATCAGGTTTTGACCCTAGGTTGGGGACGCATAAAGGCGGCCTGTCGGCAAACGCCCCGCTTGCGGACATCAAGGGTCGACGCACGCCACGGCTGAAGCTGGGCCGGAAGCGGACTGGCAGGTCACGCTGCGTCAAGCGCGATAAGCGGACGCTCCTTTCTAGAGCCTGATACCCGGCAAATCGAGGAGCGCGGTGCGGGCGGCAGTGCGTTGCGGCGACACACGGAGGACCAATCGCCACCCCGGTGGGAGGGCGGACGCGGCTGGCTTCGTTTCGGCAGGTCAAGCCAGGCTGAAGATCTGCGCGGTGTGAGCCTCAGCTGGCGGGAAGGCCGGCCCTATCGAGGTGCTTCACGATCATGCAATTGAAGTCAGGGAAGACGAAGCCGTCGTCGGCTGCATAGAACCGCTCACCATCCGAAACATAGTGCGGGTTTAGCAGGGCTCGCTTAACGCGAAGCGGGAATTCACGCCGTGATCGCTCCAGACTGTCATAGGTCTGCAGGTGAGCGAAATACTGGACCTTGTCCTTGGGCATCAGTTTGATCAGGCCGATGCCATTGTTCCGTGCAGTGGCGACCGTGCCCGACTGAAAGCCGTTGCGTGTCACCATATAGGCCTTGATGCTGAAGCCATAGCCGCCGGCAAGCCGTCCTACGAGCTCGTCCATCAGCTTGACCTCAAGATCTCGCTTATGGTCCTTGCACTCGAAGATCACGACATGCGTCGGCTGCGCATCGTCCTTCCCGAAGTTATCTCTCACATAGACCTCGAGTACATTCTCAAAATCTACCTCGGTCTCCCGGCTCCTGGAGTAGTATCTGGCCTTGGGTCGGAAACGCACGAGTTCGGGACGGTAAGGCAGCTCGCCCGAAGCTAGGAGTTTCGCCACAAGATCGGCAACTTCTCGCTCCAGATCCATTCCATCATTCCGCTCAGCGCTAAAATCCGTCAATCTTATCACTCCGCTTGTTGGCCGTCGGCGAACAGGGCGCCGAGCTCCGGCATCCTGATCAAGATTTAGTGCTTATGTCGCGATGAAAAAAGTCGCTTTTCACGGATTCAATTTCCTAAGTGGACGGGACGGTTAACACCAGTCTTGTCCATCAACCCGACGTTAACGAACGGCTGCCTTGGAAATCAACTACCAACATTGAGAACGACTGCAATTGGGGGCGCATACCCGCCGTGCCCGCAAGGCCATCGGAATGGCAGCTATCCACCCAAGATCGGCCGATTGGTCCGATATACCGAAAGCGGTCGTTTATGGGTTCACACCCAAGCCTTTGAAACCATGTCCGTCATCCCCGCGAAGGCGGGGATCCAGGGCCACGGGCAATGGCCGCGCGGCGCGTCCTGCCGTCTCCGGCTGCTCTGCGCGGAACTGCTTCGCCCCCATCTAGCGTGAACCCCCGCCCTCGCGGGGATGACGAACTCTCCCCGGCGCGTCGCGGCTCATCCGTGGCGGTTGCGGATCAGGTTGATCGATTCGATCAGCATCGGGCGGGCGAACAGGAACAGCAGCCCGCCATAGACAAGGCCGCCCGTGCCGGCGAGCAGCGCGAGATGCGGGAGCGCCGGGAGCGGGGGCAGCAGCGAATCGAGCCCGGTGACGAGCAGTGCCATGGCGCCGGCCGCCAGCACCGGCGGGGCGATCGCCTCGATCAGCGCGCCCAGCTTCACGCCGATCACCGGCAGCGTCCGCCAGGTCGAGACCGCGAGATAGACGGGATAGGCGGCGAACCAGGCGGCGACGAGGCCCATCAGCCCCCAGTGCACGCCGATCAGGAACGCGATCGGCAGGCACAGCGCGCCGGTCGCCGAGTTCTGGGCGCTGATTCCCGGGCGGCCACAGGCGTCGCTGGCGGGGGCATAGAGTATTTGCAGCGTCATCATCGGCATGGCGAGCGCCAGCCAGTGCACCACCGGGGCAGCTTCCCGCCATTTCGGGCCCAGCGCCACCGCGACCAGCGGGTCGGCGGTGGCGGCCATGCCGAGATAGAAGGGCATCGCGACCACCATGATCAGCCGCGCCGACTTGGTGAAGGCGGCGGCGACCGCGGCCTTGTCGTCCTTGAGCCGCGCATAGGCGGAGAAGGCGACTTCGTTGAGCGGGGGCACGAACTTGGCGACGAAGATCTGGGTCAGGAACAGGCTGGTGGTGTAGATGCCCAGCGTGTGCGGGTCGAACAGGCGGCCGGCGATGAACACGTCGGCCTGGCTCTGGGCGAACCAGAAGAGCTGGCCGGTGGCCATCACGCCGCCATAGCGGGCGATGTCGCCGGCGCCGCGAAAGTCGAAGCTCGGCCAGAGCAGCGAGCGCGCGGCGATGGTCATGCCGATGGCGCGGGTGGCGAACAGCGCGATCGGCGCGGCGACCAGCGTCCACACGCCCAGGCCGGCGAGCGCGCCGGCGAGCGCGGTGATCGCGCCGGCGAGCGCCGAGACGAAATTGACCAGCGCCTGCTTGCGGAAGTCCATCGCGCGCGAGAGCAGCGCCTGGGGCAGGGCGATGAACGGGGTGGCCATATATAGGAGCGCCTGCACGCGGAGCAGGTCGGCCACCATGGGCTGGCGGTAATAGGCGGCGGCGGCGGGGGCGGCGAGGAACTGGATCGCGCCCAGGCCGAAGTTCAGCAGGATCAGCATGCCGAACAGCTGGCGCTGCGCGTGGCGCCCGGCGTCCTTGCGCTGGATGAGCGCGCTGGCGAGGCCGTAGCCGTTGAGCATGTTGAGCAGGACCAGGATCACCTGGGTCATCGCGAACAGGCCATAGGCGGACGGGCCGAGCAGCCGGATGACGATGAAGGTCGAGGCCCAGGTGAGCAGCTGGCCGAAGATCTGGGTGCCCGAACGCCAGATCACGGCGCTGCGCACCTGTTGGCGCAGCGCGGCGCTTTCGGCTTCGGAATTGGCCAGCACGGTATCGCTCATCTCGCGCGCTATGCGCCTGTCCGCCTTTATGCGCCGTAAACCGCCGGGAAGCCGCGAAATTGCGCAGTTCTGCAGGGGAAATCGTATCCGGGATTCGCGGTTTCTGGCGCGATTCGAGGGGCGATTCGCGTGATTCGCGGCCTCCCGGGTCATCGATCCGTCACGCAGCCGTCGGATCGCATGTCAGAAAACCGCAGATTTCTGCGGTTTCCGGGGCCTGTTTCGAAAAAAAGACAGAAAGTTTCACAAGGCTGTTGACGGGCCGAAAGGTCACGCATAGAAGCCACTCCACCGACGCGGTGCTCCTCACCGGAACGCTTCGACGGTCACCAAAAACAAGGCGCACAGGTCGCCCCGAGAAAAAGGGGTTAGACGGTGCGTCGGTTTTTGTCGCTCTTTGACATAGTGATTTAGATGAAGGGACATGTGGGCGGCGGCCCTGGGTCTTGCGGCTTCTAGGCGCAAGTAACTCAGAGAAAGCAAGCCG
>NZ_JBIVQA010000019.1:0-75074 GCF_044754985.1 Sphingomonas sp. NPDC092440
AAAACAGATGACGTGACATCCATCCCCTCCGCCAAACTCATCTACCACACATATTACGACAATAACTCAAACAGATATATAGGTTCTCAACCTAGCCCTCTCCCTCTCGGGGAGAGGGAAGAAGGTGCCGCTCGGAATATCAGGCCGGCCCCAGCACCGTCACGTTCACGTCGATGCGGTGGCGATAGCCGAGGCGCTCGTACAGGCCGATGGCGGACGCATTGTCCGCATAGGCATGCAGGAAGGGTATCTCCCCGCGCGCCACGATCCGGGCTGCGACCACGCGCATCAGCTTGCCGGCAAGGCCAAGGCCGCGAAAATCGGGATGGGTGCACACGCCGCTGACTTCGGTGAATTCGAACGGCTTCATCCGCTCGCCCGCCATCGCGATCAGCCGCCCTTCGTGCCGGATGCCGATGAACTGGCCGAGTTGGTGGGTGCGAGCGAAGAAGGGCCCGGGCTCGGTGAGCGTGGCGAGCGCCAGCATCTCCGCCGCGTCGGCATCGCCCAGCTCGAGAAAGGCGAAATCGGGATCGGCGGGCGCGGGATGCTCCGCGACCATCTGCACGCCCATGCGGTGCTTCTGGGCGATCGCGTCCGGGACGGGGGGCAGCGGGTCCTTCTCCAGCACGATCGCCGGGCCGGTGCGGGCAACCAGCGCACCGAGCGCCGCCAGCGGCTCGTCGCTGTGGTTCACCGCGGTGGCGAAAGTCGCATAGTCGCCGTCATAGCGCCGGGCGAGCCCCGCGCCGCGCGCGAGATGCTGCTGCCGGGAACTGAGCGCGGACCAGGCGGGATTGTCGAGCGGGTGCATGGCGGTGTTCTGCGCCACCGGCGCGGCTGGAGCAATTCCTCCCCCAGCAAGCTGGGAGAGGAATTTGGGCTAGTGATTATGCCGCGGCACCTTCTCGCTCGTCCGCCGGTATTTCAGCGCGAAATCGAGCACCCCGCCCTCCCCCAGCTGGCCGACCTTCTCGCGATACAGCTCCTCCCAGGGCGTGTTGCTCTCCGGGATCGGCGGCGCGGGATCGGCCTTGCGCCGGGCGATCTCGTCCGGCGCGACCAGCGCGTCGCAGGTGCCGGCATTCAGGTCGATGCGGATCGTGTCGCCGGTGCGCAACCAGGCCAGGCCGCCGCCCGCCGCGCTCTCCGGCGAGGCATTGAGGATCGAGGGACTGTCCGACGTGCCCGACTGGCGGCCGTCGCCCAGCGTCGGCAGGCTCATGATGCCCCGCTGGATCAGGTGATCGGGCGGCTGCATGTTGACGACTTCCGCCGAGCCCGGCCAGCCGATCGGGCCCGAGCCGCGGATGACGAGGATGCAATTCTCGTCGATGTCCAGCGCCGGATCGTTGATATTGTGGTGATAATCGTCCGAGCCGTCGAACACGATCGCCCGGCCCTCGAACACGCCTTCCCGGCCGGGGCGCGAGAGGTAGCGGGCGCGGAAATCCTCGGAGATCACGCTGGTCTTCATGATCGCCATGTCGAACAGATTGCCCGAGAGGACGAGGAAGCCGGCCTTTTGCCTGAGCGGCCGGTCCCATTCGAAGATCACCTGGCGATCGGTGACGGCACGGCCCGCGACATTCTCGGCAAGGGTCCTGCCAGTACAGGTCATCACATCGCCGTTCAGCGCGCCGTTCGCCAGCATCTCGGCCAGCACCGCGGGGATGCCGCCGGCGCGGTGGAAGCGCTCGGAGAGATATTCGCCCGCCGGCTGCATGTTGACCACCAGCGGCAGGTCATAGCCCGCGCGCCAGTCGTCCGGCGTGATCTCGATGCCGGCATGGCGGGCCATGGCGTCGAGGTGCGGCTGGGCGTTGGTGGAGCCGCCGATCGCGGTGAGCAGCCGGATCGCGTTGAGGAAGCTTTCGCGGGTGAGGATCCGGGAGGGGCGCAGGTCCTCATAGGCCATCTCGACGATGCGCCTGCCGGTCTCATAGGCCATCTGGCCGCGCTCGCGATACGGCGCCGGGATCATCGCGCAGCCGGGGAGCGACATGCCGAGCCCCTCCGCGATGCTGTTCATCGTCGAGGCGGTGCCCATGGTGTTGCAATGGCCCGACGAAGGCGCGCTCTCCATCGCGCGGCGGAGGAACTCGGCCTCGTCGATCTCGCCCGCGGCCATCTTGCGGCGGCTGCGCCAGATCACCGTTCCGGAACCCACCAGCTCGCCTTCGTGCCAGCCGTCGAGCATCGGGCCGCCCGACAGGACGATCGCCGGGATGTCGACGGTGGAGGCGGCCATGAGGGACGAAGGGGTGGTCTTGTCGCAGCCGGTGGTGAGGATCACCGCGTCGATCGGATAGCCGTTGAGGATCTCGACCAGGCCGAGATAGGCGAGGTTGCGATCGAGCGCCGCCGTGGGACGGCGGCAATTCTCGAAGATCGGGTGGAGCGGGAACTCCATCGGCACCCCGCCCGCCGCCAGGATGCCGGCGCGGGCGCGCTTCACCGTCTCCAGATGGATGCGGTTGCAGGGAGCGATGTCGCTGCCCGATTGCGCGATGCCGATGATCGGCTTGCCCGAGGTCAGCTCCTCCGGGGTGATGCCGTAGTTCATGAAGCGCTCGAGATAGAGCGCCGCCATGTCGGCGCGGCCGGGCGCGGCGAACCATTCGCGCGAGCGGAACGGACGGACGGGGGTGCGGGTCATTCGACAACAAGCTCCAAACAAATTCCTCCCCGAGCTCGTCTCGGGGAGGGGGACCATTCGCGCAGCGAATGGTGGAGGGGCAGCGGCGGGCGCCAACGATGTTGGCAGCCCCTCCACCACGCCCTACGGGCGCGGTCCCAGTGTTGGGTCGCTCATGCTCCCAGCATGAGCTTGGATTGCCGGGGGCAATCCAACCCAACACTCCCAGCAAGCTGGGGGAGGAATTGGGACGTCACCCCTCCATCGCCTCCAGTTCCTTGCCCTTGGTCTCGTGGATGAACTTCTGGACGAGGAAGAAGCTGATCACCGCGCAGGCGCCGTAGAAGGTATAGCTGGCGGCGAGGCCGAGATGCTTCGCCATCCACGGGAAGCTCTGCGCGATCAGATAGTTGGCGAACCACTGGGCGAAGCCGCACACCGCGAGCGCCGAGCCGCGGATCTGGTTCGGGAACATCTCGCCGAGCATCACCCACATCACCGGGCCCCAGCTGACGTTGAAGAAGATCACGTAGAGATTGGCCGAGACCAGCGCGATCATGCCCTGTTGCGGCGAGAGCACGAGCTGGCCGGCGGCGTCATGGCCGGCAGTGCCGAAGGCATAGACCAGGCCGAACAGCGTGGCTGCCATGCCGGCCGAGCCGATCAGCAACAGCGGCTTGCGACCGATCCGGTCGACCACGGCGATAGTGACGAAGCAGGCAGCGATCGAGACCGCGCCCGAGATGATGTTGCGCTCGAGCGCCACGGACTCCGACACGCCGGCAAGCTTCCACAGCGTCTCGCCATAATAGAAGATCACGTTGATGCCGACGAGCTGCTGGAATACCGCGAGCAGCAGGCCCGCCCAGACGATCGGGCGGATGCCCAGGAAGCCGCCGTTCGGCGCGAGGACATCGGCGAGGCGCGGGCGGTGGTCGGCCGAGAAGCTGGCCTGGATCTCGGCCAGCTTGAGCCCGCCTTCGGTGGTGCCGAACAGCTTGCTGAGCACGCCGAGCGCTTCCTCGTTCCGGCCCTTCGAGACCAGATAGCGCGGGCTCTCCGGGATGAAGAACAGAGCGACGAGGAACACGGCGGCGGGCACTGCCTGGGCGAGGTACATCCAGCGCCAGGCCTCGACCCCGCCAAGCGGGTTGAGCGAATTGCCGGCCACCTTGGCGAGGAAATAATTGACCACGAACGCAGCGGTGAGGCCGGTGATGATCATGATCTGCTGCACCGTCGTCATCCGCCCGCGGATGTTCGCGGGGGCGACTTCGGAGATATAGGCCGGCGACAGCACCGAGGCCGCGCCCACCGCCATGCCGCCGCACAGGCGGGCGATCAGGAAGATCATATGGTCATGCGAGATGCCCTGCACGATCGCGCCGCCGAGGAAGAGCAGCGCGGCCAGCCGCATCACGTTGCGGCGGCCCATCGAATCGGCAAGCGTGCCGGCGAAGAAGGCGCCGATGAAGCAGCCGATCAGCAGCGAGCCGACCGTGAAGCCCAGCGAGACCTCATCCAGCGCGAAGGCGGCCTTGAGCCCCTCCTGCGTGCCGTTCACCGCGCCGCTGTCATAGCCGAAGAGCAGGCCGCCGATCGTCGCCACCGCGACGATGGCGCCGATCAGGCCCATATTGGCCCTTTGCGCCGTATCATTCATTCGCTCTATCCCCTCCATTGCGCCCCGTCCGGGCGAATTGTTAGCGGTAACGGTGGCGCGATCCGAGGGGAAAAGCAAGTAGGGTTGCTTCCGCCGGACGACTCTGTCCCGCGTTGTCATGCTGGACCGGTTTGGGCCGGGGGCCAAGCCCCTTCCACGCCCCTCCCTGGAAGGGGGGGGTCGGGGATGGGTCCTTGCGCGCAATATGGCGAGGCGAAGACGGAACGGCAGCATCGCCGGGCTTCCATCCACCCCGGCCCCTCCCTTCCGGGGAGAGGCTCAGATTAGCGCCAGCTCTTCTTCGCCGGGGCCGGTTTGGCTGCCGTCGATCCCGGCGGCGGGCCCGAGGATTCGCGCAGGATCAGCTCATGGTCGAGCACCTGCTCCTCCAGCTTGTGGGTGGTCCCGGCACGGTGAGCCCGCAGCCGGGCGAGCAACAGAGTGAGCGCGCTCTCCGCCATGGCGGCGATCGGCTGGCGGACGGTGGTGAGCTCGGGCCACATGGTGGTGGCGAGCGACGTGTCGTCGAAGCCGACGATGCTGATGTCCTGCGGCACGTGCAGGCCGCGCCGATGCGCGACGCCCACGGCGGCCGCGGCCATGTCGTCGTTCGAGGCGAAGATCGCGGTCGGCGGATCCTTGCGGTCGAGCAGCCGCTCGGCCGCGACGATGCCCGAGCGGAAGGTGAAATAGCCCTGCTCCACCGGCATCGCCTTCATGTCGAGCCCGGCCGCCTCCACTGCCTCGACGAAGCCGCGATGGCGCTCGGCGGAGCTGGTCTGGTTCGGGTTGCCGCGGATGAAGCCGATCCGGCGATGGCCGAGATCGATCAGGTGCCGGGTCATCGCGGCGGCGGCGGCAGCATCGTCGATGCGCACGTTGAGGCTGCGCTCGGGCGGCAGGCCCATCGCGACCGAGACCCAGGGAATGCCCGCCGTCTCCAGCTCGGCGCGGACCGGTGCGGCTTCGGACAGCGGCGGCGGCAGGATCACGCCCTCGACGCTGGTGGAAGCGAACTGGCGCGTCGCCTCGGCCTGTTCGTCCGCCCGCTCGCCTTCGCAGGCCTCGAGCACCAGATGGCAGCCGGCCCGCCGGGCCGCCGCGAGCGCGCCGATCAGGAATTGCGAGAGATAGGCCGCCGAGGGATTGGAATAGAGCAGGCCGATCTGGGTCGCCTCGCCCGCCGCCAGACTGCGCGCGGCGCTGTTGGGCGAATAGTTCAGCGTCGCGATCGCCTCGAGAACCGCCTGGCGGGTGGTCTCCCTGACATTGGATCCGCCATTGACCACGCGCGAGACCGTCATCGCGGAAACGCCAGCGGCGCGCGCGACGTCCTGTACGGTGACCGTGCCTCGGCTTCTGCGGCTGGGTCTGCTCATCGTTTCGGGGATATGCCGCGATTAGCATAAATGCAATCGGCGTGACCCGGTTGACCGTTACGGATTCCGACTGATAGTGATAGCGCTACCATAACCGGAACCAGCCGGCGCCCGAGCGCCGCGACCCAGAGGAGAGGAACGTGCGCAATTTCCGCCGCATCGCCGCGCTTGCCATCGCCGCCACGGCGCTGACCCCCGCCATCGCCCCCGCGGCGCACGCCCAGGCCGCCAGGGCGGACGGCAAGGCGGAGCGCCCGCTCTACAAGGACGCCGGCCAGCCGATCGAGGCGCGGGTCGACGACCTGCTCGGCCGGATGACGCTGGAGGAGAAGGTGGCGCAGCTGGTCGCGATCTGGCTGAAGAAGGACGCGATCCAGACGCCGGCGGGCGATTTCGACGCCGCCAAGGCCAGCGCCGCCTTCCCCAGCGGCCTGGGCATGATCTCGCGCCCGTCGGACCGCAAGGGCGTGGCCGCGGGCACCGCCAATGCCGGCGCCGATGTGGCGGCCAATCGCGGCCCGGTGGAGACCGCGACCTATATCAACGCCGCGCAGAAATGGTCGATGGAGCGCACCCGGCTGGGCATTCCGATGATCATGCACGAGGAAGCGCTGCACGGGCTGGTCGCCCCTGGCGCGACGAGCTTCCCCCAGTCGATCGCCCTCGCCTCCACCTGGAATCCGGGCCTGCTGGAGAAGGTCTTCTCCGTCGCCGCCGCCGAGGCGCGGGCCCGCGGCGCGAACCTGGTGCTGGCCCCGGTGGTCGACGTGGCGCGCGATCCGCGCTGGGGCCGCATCGAGGAAACCTATGGCGAGGACCCCTATCTCGTCTCGGAAATGGGGCTGGCGGCGATCCGCGGCTTCCAGGGCACCACGCTGCCGCTGGCCAGGGACAAGGTGTTCGTCACGCTGAAGCACATGACCGGGCACGGCCAGCCGGACAACGGCACCAATGTCGGCCCCGCCTCGCTGGGTGAGCGCACGTTGCGCGAGGATTTCTTCCCGCCCTTCGAAAACGCAGTGACGCAGCTGCCGGTGCGCGCGGTGATGGCAAGCTACAACGAGATCGACGGCATCCCGAGCCACGCCAACAAATGGCTGCTGCACGATGTGCTGCGCGGCGAATGGGGCTTCAAGGGCGCGGTGGTGAGCGACTATTTCGCGATCCGCGAGCTCGTCACCCGGCACAAGATGTTCAAGGACGTCAAGGACGCCGGCGCGCGCGCGATCGATGCGGGCGTCGACGTCGAGACGCCGGACGGCGAGGGCTTCAACTTCCTGGTCCAGCTCGTCCGCGAGGGCAAGGTGAGCCAGGGCCAGATCGACAATGCGGTGCGCCGCGTGCTCGAGATGAAGTTCGAGGGTGGGCTGTTCGAGCATCCCTATGCCGATGTGAAGCTGGCGGCCAGGCGGACCAACACGCCCGAGGCGATCGCCCTGGCCCGCCAGGCGGCGCGGGAGTCCGTCGTCCTCCTCAAGAACGCGAACGGCCTCCTCCCGCTCGACGCCGCCGGCATCAAGCGGATGGCAGTGATCGGCACCCATGCGCGGGACACGCCGATCGGCGGCTATTCGGACGTGCCGAACCATGTCGTCTCGGTGCTGGAGGCCATGCAGGCCGAGGGCAAGGGCAAGTTCCAGGTCGATTATTCGGAAGGCGTGCGGCTGACCGAAGGGCGCGTCTGGGCGCAGGACAAGGTGACGCTCACCGATGCAGCCACCAACGACAGGCTGCGCGCCGATGCGGTGGCGGCGGCGAAGGATGCCGATGTCGTGGTAATGGTGCTGGGCGGCAACGAGGCGCTGAGCCGCGAGGCCTGGGCCGACGAGCATCTGGGCGACAGCGATACGCTCGACCTGCCCGGGCCGCAGGATCAGCTCGCCCGGGAAATCTTCGCGCTGGGCAAGCCGGTGGTGGTGATCCTGCTCAACGGCCGGCCCTATGCGGTCAACTATCTCGCCGAGAAGGCGCCGGCGCTGATCGAGGGCTGGTATCTGGGCGAGCAGACCGGCAACGCGCTGGCCGATGTGGTGTTCGGCCGCTTCAACCCGGGCGGCAAGCTGCCCGTATCGATCGCGCGCGGCGTGGGCCAGCTGCCGATCTATTATAACCGCAAGCCGACCGCGCGGCGCGGCTATCTGTTCGGCGACACCACGCCGCTCTATCCGTTCGGCTATGGCCTTTCCTATTCGACCTTCGAAATGGGTGCGCCGGTGCTGGGCGCGGGCACGATCGGGGTCTCGGACAAGGTGACGGTGAAGGTGGACGTGGCCAATACCGGCAAGCGGGCCGGGGACGAAGTCGTCCAGCTCTATGTGCGCGACGACGAGGCGAGCGTGACCCGGCCGCTGATCGAGCTCAAGCGCTTCCAGCGCGTGACGCTGCAGCCCGGCGAGCGGAAGACCGTGTCGTTCGAGCTGACGCCCAGGGACCTGTCGCTGTGGAACGTGCAGATGAAGCGCGTGGTGGAGCCGGGCACGTTCACCATCTCGGCCGGCCCGAACTCGGTGGACCTGAAAAGCACAACGCTGACGGTGCGGTGAGACGAAGATCCTCCCTCGCGCAGCGGGGGAGGTGGCGCGCGCAGCGCGACGGAGGGGGCCTCTCCACAAGCGGCGGCCTTGCGGCCACGCCCCCTCCACCGCTCGCTCCGCGAGCGGTCCCCCTCCCCCGCTTCGCGGGGGAGGAATTGACTACGCACCCAACCACATCGCCACCCACACCAGCGGCGCGTTCCAGTTGATCGCGACTTCGTTGAGCGCATAGGCCTCGACGTCGTCCGCCCAGCAGCGCTGGGGCGCGCAATGTCCCTCCAGCTGGCGCGCGATCGGATCGACCATCGCCGTCGAGTTGGGCCCGCCCGAAAGCGCGCCGGGCGGCGGGCCCGGCAGGGCGGGATCGAGCGAGGGCGCCCAGAAACGGTGATGCGGGTTGCGCATCGAAAGCAGCCCATGGCCGCTGACATAGGATGTGAAATTGGGATTGCGGCCAAGGATATAGTCGATCGCATCGATCATCCCCGCCCGGTATCTCGGGTCGCGGGTCAGGTCGCCGGCGATGCCCAGCACCATCGCGCGGTTGAGCAGCGCGCCGTTCGAGCCCCAGGGATAGCCGGTCGCGAGATAGGGGATGCGATAGCCGTTGCCCGCCGCATCGGCGAGGAACCGATCGGCGGCGGCGACCAGCAGGCCGCGCAGGCGATCGACCTCGGCCCTGGGCAACGCGGAGGGCCGCGTCGCCAGCGTGATCGTGCCGAGCGTGGCGACCTGCGGCCAGCCGGGTTCGCCCGCGGGCGCGGTGAAGTGCGGGGAAGCCGTCACCGCCTGATGATATTCCAGCTTGCCGGTGGCGACGAACAGCTCGGCCGCCGCCCAGTAGAATTCGTCCGACACGTCCGTGTCGCCATAACCGCCCGAACCGGTGAAGCTGCCGGTGGCATAGACTTCCGGATTGCGCCGGGCGGCGGCGAAGGCGCGTTCGGCGGCGCTCAGGCAGCGGGCGGCGAAGCCAGGGTCGGTCCCCTTCCAGACACGGGCGCATTGCGCGGCGGTGGCGGCAAGGTTGAGCGTCGCGGCGGTGGTGGGGGGATAGAGCAGCCGCTCCTGCATGTCGTCCTGGGGCGGCATGGGCAGCGCGGTCCACCTGGCGTCCGCCACCTTCTGATGCGCCATCCCCGAGGCGTCGATCTCGGCAAAGGGTGCCCGGGAAGCTTCCCAGGCGGGCTTGCCGGAGGCGGGTTCCGGTTTGCCGACGGGGACGCGCAGCCGGATGCCGTCCGGCACCTGCATGCGGAGCAGGAACTCCATCTCGTAGCGCGCTTCGTCGAGTAGGCCCGGCGCGGGGCCGCTTCCCTGGGCGAGCGCCCTGGGATCGCGCTCGTGCGCGGCGAGCAGCGTCCAGAGCGATATGCCGCCATTGACGACATATTTGCCGTGGTCGCCGGCATCGTACCAGCCGCCGGTGACGTCGAGGGTGTAGGGACAGCCGGCCCATTCGGTGCCGCGCTCGTCCTTGCCGGCGAAGCATTTCGCCACCTCGCGCGCATGGCCGGCGGGACGGGCCCATTTCGCCCCGACGATGCTGGCTTCGATCGGCGTGCCGGCGCGCTGGTGGTAGAAGAAGGTGAGCGCGTCGCGGGCGAGCGGCCGGTAGAGGTTCGGGGCGATGTCGAAAGAGGCGCTCTCGCTCCCTGCTATGCGGAGATGATAATCTCGCCCCGGAGTGCGGAAGTTCGAGAAGTCGATCCGCTGGAGGGGCAGGCCCGAGGCGACATCGGGGCCATAGGACAGCGTCTTGCCCCGAGCGACCACCTTGCCGGCCGCATTGGTCAGCTGCCAATCGAGCGATGCGCCGTCCGCCTCTACGATCGCGGTCTTGGGGTCGCCAGGCTGGAAGCCGAGCTGATTGAGGCTGATCGGGATGTCCTGATCGGAAGCTTCCTGCTGCGGCGGAGCAGCGGCGAGGAGGAGGGGGGCAAGGAGGAAGGCCAGCCAGCGCCCCTCCCTTTCGGAGAGGGGAAGGCGGTGAAGATCCCTCACTCCCCCCGCCCCGCGAACACCCCGAAGACCGAGCCGACGAAACCACCCGCCACCTTGGTGGTCAGGCTGTCGGTCTCGACCGTGCCGAGCTGCTTCCAGACCGGCTTCGCGCCGGGCGCGGCATAGCTGAACGCATAGCTGCGGCCCTGCACGGCGATGCGCAGGCGGAGCTGGCCGGCAGGCGCGGCGACGGTGAACAGCGTCTTGCCGAGCTTCGGGCCGTCGGGCCCTTCGCGCTGGTCGACGGTGATAACGTCCCTGCCGCCCACCCGCTTCAGGCCGAGGAAGAACCAGTAATCGTCGTTCTGGAGCACGGTGAGGCCGGCACGGTCGCCTTCCTTTTCCGGAACGAAGCGCATCGCCGTCTCGGCGACGGCGTTGATGTGCTGCTGGCGGCGGGCGAGAAACGACGGATTGGCATTGTCGCCCAGGCCGGCCGGCCGTGCGACGAGCGCCAGGCCGGCGGCGCCGGTGCGGTACCAGTCGCCCTGCGGATTGCGCAGCATCATCCAATAGGCGGGCAGTTTGCCGCGGAAATCGTCGCGGATGGTGAAGGCGCCACTGGTCGGCAGCGGCGGCCCGCCCCGCGGCAGCGCCGGGCGGGCATGCATCCAGGGAATGGGCGTGGCGGGCGGCAGGATCACCGGCCACCCGTCCTGCCATTCCACCGGCAGCAGGAACGTCTCGCGCCCGGTGGCGTAGAAATCGCCCTCGTACGGCCGCACGGCAAGGAAGGTCGCCCACCATTTCCCGTCGGGCGTGGTGACGAGCTGGGCATGGCCGGCGGAAGTGACCGGGTTCGGCCGATCGCGCGGCAAGTCGCGCTGGGTGAGGATCGGGTTGCCGCTCCAGGCGACATAGGGGCCGGTGACGCTCCTCGAACGCAGAATCACCTGGCTGTGCCCCTCGGCGGTGCCCCCCTCGGCGCAGCTGAGATAATACCAGCCGTCCTTCCTGAAGATGTGCGGCCCCTCGATCCAGATCGGCTTCTTCGAGATGTCGATCCCGCCGTTCACCAGCACCTTGCGCGGGCCGAAGGTCTTCAGCGCCTTGCGATCGAACTCCTGGATCCAGATCGCGCGGTGGCCCGGATAGAGCGGTTCGCCTTCGGGCGGGCCGTTGTTGACCACCCAGGTCCGGCCGTCCTCGTCGAAGAACATCGAGGGGTCGATGCCGCGCTCCAGATCGGGCAGCCAGACCGGATCGGACCAGGGGCCGGCGGGATTCCGCGCGGCGAGCAGGAAATTGCCCCCGCAATCGACACAGGTGTTGAGCAGGTAGAAGATCCCGTCTCGCGCCTGGATCGACGGCGCGAACACGCCGCGCGACAAGCCGAGCCGCTTGAAATCGAGCTGGCCGGGCCGATCGATCGCGTTGCCGATCTGCGTCCAGCTGACCAGATCGCGGCTGTGAAAGACCGGTATGCCGGGGAACCAGGCGAAGGTGGACGTGACCAGATAGAAATCGTCCCCCACCCGCGTCACGCTGGGATCGGGATAGAAGCCCTTGAGGATCGGGTTGCGATAGTCGCCGGGCCGCAGCGGCGCGCCGTCGGGCGCATCCTTGCCGCTATAAGTGAAGCTGCCGAAGGTCGCGACCGGCTGGGCGGCGGCGGGCGCGGCGAGGAGCAGCGCGGCGAAGACGGTCGAAAGGCTTCTCATGCGGCGCAATGCTCCCGGATGAAGTCGCGGTGGCTGGGCATATAGTCGGCGGAATTGGCGACGGCCTCGCGGATATGGGCAAGGCGCGCGCGCGTCTCGTCGAGGGGCATCACGTCCGCCACCGGATCGTGCGACGCGGGCTCGATCAGCTGGCCCAGCATCACCGCGAACCAGCTGGTGTCGTTGAACAGCTCCTCATTCTCGCGAAAGGCCCGGCCATGGCTGCGGAACACGCGCATCTTCTCGGCCAGCCGCTCGGGGATCGCCATGGTGCGGCAATAGTCCCAGAAGGCGGAATCGGTGCGCTCGGTCGCATGATAATGGAGGACGAGGAAGTCGCGGATCTCCTCATAGTCCGTAATCATGATCCGGTTGTAGCGATCGATGTCGGCCTGGTTGAAGTCGCGGTCCGGGAACATGGTCAGGAAGCGCGACAGGCCCGACTGGATCAGCCAGATCGAAGTGCTCTCCAGAGGCTCGAGAAAGCCGCCCGCCAAGCCCAGGGCGACGCAGTTCTTCACCCACATCCGGTTGCGATGGCCGGTAGTGAACGGGACGACGCGCGGATCGGCGAGCGGCTCGCCGTCGAGATTGGCCATCAGGATCGCCGTCGCCTCGTCGTCGGACATGTGGTGCGACGAGAAGACATGGCCGTTGCCGATCCGGTGCTGGAGCGGGATGCGCCATTGCCAGCCGGCCGCATGGGCGGTCGAGCGAGTATAGGGCGTCCAGGCGTCGACGCTGGCGCAGGGCACCGCGATGGCGCGGTTGCAGGGGAGATAGTGCGACCAGTCGGTATAGCCCGCCTTCAGCGCCTGCTCGATGATCAGGCCGCGAAAGCCCGAGCAATCGACGAACAGGTCCGCTTCGATCTCGCTGCCGTCCTGCATCGTCACCGACTGGACGAAGCCGTCCTCCCCGCGCAGCTTCACATCCACGATCCTGCCTTCGCGCCGCACCACCCCGCGTTCCTCGGCATAGCGGCGCAGGAACCTCGCATAGAGGCCGGCATCGAAATGATAGGCATAGGCGATGTCGGAGAGCGGGGAGTTGCCGGCATCGATCCCGCGCATGAACTTGTCGTCGCGCGCCGCCATCGCCTGGAGCGACCATGCGTCCACGTCCGGCGCCTCGCCCAGCTGGCGCAGGCGGAGATAGTAAGCGTGGAAGGACACCCCCTTCATGTCGAGCCCGTAGCGGCCGAAGGGATGGAAATAGCGATGGCCGATCCGCCCCCAGTTCACGAACTGGATGCCGAGCTTGAAGCTGCCCTTGGTCTCGCGCACGAACTGGTCCTCGTCGAGCCCGAGCATGCGGTTGAAAGTGGCCATCTGGGGGATGGTCGCCTCGCCCACGCCGATGATGCCGATCTCGTCCGACTCGACCAGGGTGATCTTCGCGTAATCGGGGCCGAGGATGCGGGCGAAGGTGGCCGCGGTCATCCAGCCGGCGGTGCCGCCGCCGACGATGAGGATGGAGCGGATGTTGCGGTTATCGGTCATGTGGGTGTCAGTCATGCGGGTGTCCCTGCGGGCGCGTTGCGGGCGAGCCATTCTTCGTGGCGCGGCATCGCCCGGGCGGCGCGCGCGAACATTTCGTGGATGCGCTCGAAGCTGAGCGCGAGCTTGTCTTCGTCCAGCCCGTCGGCCAGCGGATCCCAGCCCGCCGGGATCACGCCCTGCCCCAGCAGCACCGCGATCCAGCTCGATTCGGCGAACAGCTCGTCCTCGGTGCGGAAGAAGCGGCCGCGATTGCGGAACAAAGCGAGCTTGCGCGCCAGCGTCTCCGGGATCGCCATCTCGCGGGCGCGGCGCCACAGATCGCCCTCCCGCCGCGCATTGGCGTGGTAATGCAGGATCACGAAGTCGCGGACCTGCTCCATCTGGACGTCGGTCAGCCGGTTATATTCGTCGCGTTCCACGGGCGAGAAGCCGGTATCGGGAAGCAAGGCCATCAGCCTGTGGATCCCCGACTGGATCAGGTGGATCGACGTGGACTCCAGCGGCTCGAGGAAGCCGGAGGACAGGCCGAGCGCGACGCAGTTGCGGTGCCAGGCCCGCTTGCGGCGGCCGGCCTCGAACCTGAGGATGAAGGGATCGCGGAGCGGCTCTCCATCTAGGTTCGCCAGCAGCGCCTCGCGCGCCGCATCGTCCGAGATGTCGGCGCTGCAATAGACATGGCCGTTGCCGACGCGGTGCTGGAGCGGGATGCGCCATTGCCAGCCGGCCCGGTGCGCGGTGCTGCGGGTGAAGGACGTGATCTCCGGCCCCGGGCTGGCGCTGGGCACGGCGACGGCTCGATCGCATTGGAGCCAGTGCGCCCAGCTCTCCCAACCGGCCCCCAGCGCCTGCTCGATCAGCAGCGCGCGGAAGCCGGTGCAGTCGATGAACAGCTCGCCTGCGATGCGGCGATCACCTTCGAGCACCACCGCCTCGATGAAGCCGTCCTCGGCCCGCAAGGGGATATGCGCGACCTTGCCCTCGACCCGGGCGACGCCGTGCGCCTCGGCATGGGCGCGCAGGTACCGGGCATAGAGCGAGGCATCGAACTGATAGGCATAGGCCATGCGCGAAAGGATCGAGCCGGGATCGGCGACCGGCGGCTGGTAGCGCCCCGCCGCCATCGCCAGCGCACAGACATTATACGCGTCGATCTCGCGCGCGCGGCCCTCGGCGTGGAGCTTGCGCCAGATCTGGTGGAACTTCACGCCCTCGATGTCGAAGCCGAACTCGCCGAACGGATGGACATAGCGATGCCCCTCGCGCGTCCAGTCCACGAACTCGATGCCGAGCTTGATCGTGCCCTGGGTGCGGCTGAGGAAGTCGTGCTCGTCGAGGCCGAGCAGCGCGTTGAAGTTGCGGATCGGCGGGATCGTCGCCTCGCCGACGCCGACGGTGCCGATCTCTTCCGATTCCACCAGCGTCACCGAGACGCCGGTAGGGATCAGCCGGGCGAGCGCGGCGGCCGCCATCCAGCCGGCGGTGCCGCCGCCGACGATGACGATCCGGCGGATCGGCGCCGGCGCGGTCATGCGATCAGTCCCTCGGCGCGCAGCGTGGCGCCGTGATGCGGCATCGCGCGGACCGCGTCGAGGATCAGCGCACGGACCCGCCCGGCATGGTCGCGCAGCCGCGCTTCGGGAATGGCATCGGCCGGCGCATCGTAACGGCGCGGGCGCAGGCCCTGGCCGTCGAGCGCGGCGATCCAGTCATGTGCCCCGAACAGCTCCTCGTCGCCGAACGGCACGCGGCCCCGGCTGGCATGGAGATCGAGCTTGTGCCGGAGCGCGTCCGGGACGGGCATGGCGCGGGCGGCGTCCCAAAGCGCCTCGCCGGTGCGGCCATTGGTCTTGTAGTGGAGGATCGCGAAGTCGCGGACGCTATCGGCCTCGGCCGCGGTCAGGCGGTTATATTCGGCGGGCTCGGGGCCGTCCGGCGCGGCGGGGAGCAGGCCGATCAGCCGGGTCAGCGCATTCGCGAGCAGCGCGAGGTTCCAGCCATGGAGCGGCTCGACCAGCAGCGCCGCGGCGCCGAGCGCGACGACATTGCCGGTCCAGGCGGCCGCGCGGCGCCCCTGGACGAGCGGAATGGCGCCGGGCTGATCGGGAAGCTGCGCGGCGGCATAGAAGAGCGCCCCGCCCTGCCCGCCGACCAGCGGCACGGTACGCTGCCAGCCGGCCTCGAAGGCGCCGGCATGGGCATGCGGCGGCGGCACGCCTTCCACCTCGGTCCAGGTTTCGATGACGCGGTCGCAGGGAAGCCAGGCGGACCAGTCCTCCCAGCGATCGTCCAGGCGGCGCGCGAGCGATGCGCCGGGGCCGGAGCAGTCGAGCCAGAGATCGGCGGTCACCCGGCTGCCGTCGCGAAGCTCGACGGCGGTGACCGCTCCCTCGCCGATCGCCCGGCGGAAACGGCCGGCCGGCTCCAGCCCGGCCGCGGCACGCAGCGCGTCGGCCAGGCCGGTGCGATCGAGATGCAGGCCATAACCAAAGCTCGAGAGGATCGAGCCCGGATCGGGGCTCGGCCGGGCGAAGCGGCCCGCGGCGGCGGCGATCGCGGCGAGCGAATAATCGGCAAGGCGCACGGGCTGCCCCCCTTCGCGGAGGCGGGCGGCGAGCTGGTGGAAGGCGATGGTGGCGAGCGGCGCCCCGATCGTGCCGAAGGGCAGGAACCAGTCCGCCTCGCGCTCCGCCCAGCCGGAGACCGCGGTGCCGAGCGAGAAGCTGCCACGCGCGGCGCGCAGGAGCGTGCCTTCGTCGATGCCGTGCTCGCCAAGCCAGGCGGGGAAATCCGGCAGGCTGGCCTCGGCCGGGCCGAAGGGGCCCAGGCTCCAGTCGGCCCCCTCGGTCTCGATCAGCGAGACCTGGATCCCGGGAAGTGCCCGGAGGAGCGCCAGCGCCGCCATCCAGCCGGCGACCCCGCCGCCGACGATGCCGATGCTGCGGATCATGCCGGCGTCCCCAATGCGGCTTCATGCATGGGCATCGCCTCCGCCATGGCCGCGACCCTGGCCCGCATCGCAGCCATGGCGGCGGCGACGCCCGCCCCGCCCGCGCGCGGATCGCAGTGGCGCGGCGTCACATGCTGGCCGAGATAGACCGCGAGCCAGCTCGGCTCGAGGAAGGTGCCTTCGCGATACTGGACCACCACGCCGCGCTCGCGGAACAGGGCGAGCTTGTATTCGAGCGAGTCCGGCAGGCGCATGGCGCGGCAATGGCGCCAGAATTCGGAATCGTCGCGCTCGGTGCAGTGATAGTGCAGGATCAGGAAATCGCGGACCCGCTCATATTCGAGCGCCATCAGCCGGTTGAACTCGGCCGCGTCGAGCGGGTCCCAGTTCCGAGTGGGGAAAAGGTCGAGCAGCCGGCCGATCGCCAGCTGGATCAAATGGATGCTCGTCGATTCCAGCGGCTCGAGAAAGCCCGAGGACAGGCCGATCGCAACGACATTGCCCACCCATTGCCGGCGCCGCCTGCCGGTGACGAAGCGGAGGCGGTTGGGCTCGGCCATCGGTTCTGCGGCGATCGCGCCGAGCAGGACCCGCAGCGCAGCCTCGTCGCTGGTGAAGCCGCTCGCATAGACATGGCCGTTGCCGGTGCGGTGCTGAAGCGGGATGCGCCAGGTCCAGCCGGCCTCCTGCGCGGTCGCGCGGGTCAGCGGCGGGATCGGGCCGGCATTGGCACAGGGCAGCGCGATCGCCCGGTCGCAGGGCAGCCAGTGCGTCCATTCCTCATAGCCGGCATGGAGCGCCTGCTCGATCAGCAGGCCGCGAAAGCCCGAGCAATCAATGAACAGGTCCGCCTCCAGCGTCTCGCCGCTCTCGAGCGTGAGCGAGCGGACGAAGCCGCTCTCGCCGTCGCGCGCGACATCGATCACCTTGCCCTCGCGCCGGACGACGCCCCGCGCCTCCGAATAGGTACGCAGGAACCCGGCATAGAGGCCCGCATCGAACTGATAGGCATAGTTGTAGGGATCGCCGTCGGGCCGGCGGAAACGGCCGCGGCGGGCGGCCTGGATGGGCAGCGAATATTCCTCGAACGCTCCCGCTTCCAGAGCCGCGCACCATTGCTGATGGAAAGGCACGCCGCCGATGGGCGCGCCGAACTCCGCAAAGGGGTGGATATAGGAATCGCCCTTGCGGCCCCAGTCCACAAACTCGATGCCGAGCTTGTAGGTGCCCTTGGTCGCGGCGAGGAACTCGGCCTCGTCGATGCCGAGCGTCGCGTTGAAATGGCGGATGTGCGGGATCGTCGCCTCGCCGACGCCGACCGTGCCGATCTCCGCCGATTCGACCAGCGTGATCCGCGCGGGCGTGCCGGCGAGCTTGTGCGCCAGCGCGGCGGCAGTCATCCACCCCGCGGTGCCCCCGCCGACCACGACCATGCGCCCTGCCAGCATGCTTCCGATGCCCCTCTCCGCCGCGAATGTTAGCGCTCCCGTCGCGAAACCGTCAATCGTATCCGGGGGCGATTCGAGGCCGAAATCCCTCCTTCGCAGCTGCGGGATTCGTACCGCGACGCAACGAAACCGTTGCGAAATCGCCACAAATCCGTGGCTTGGAGCGAAACGTCACAAGACGGCTTGATCTTTCGATAACTCCTACTTTAGGTTCAGCCCAAACAAGAAACGCGCCAATATATGGTAGCGCTAACACGGGAGGGGACAGCGCGATGCGAAAGCACGATTCTATTCATCATGCCGACAAGGCGGGCAGGTTCCGCACCGGGGCCCTGCGCGCGGGCGTCTCGGCCGCCGCGCTCGCCTGCCTGTCGGTCGCCGCGCCGGCCTGGGCGCAGGACACGCAGGCGGCGCCGGCTTCGGGCGACGCGCAGACCACGGAAGACACGATCGTCGTCCAGGGCTATCGCCAGTCGCTGCAGAGCGCCCAGTCGCTCAAGAAGAATGCCGACGTGATCGTCGATTCGGTGACCGCCGAAGACATCGGCGCCCTGCCCGACCGTTCGGTGACCGAGACGCTGCAGCGCATTCCCGGCGTGTCGATCAATCGCTTCGCCGCCGGCGTCGACCCCGACCATTTCTCGGTCGAGGGCTCGGGCGTGGTGGTGCGCGGCCTCACCTATGTCCGCTCGGAATTCAACGGGCGCGAGGCGTTCACCGCCAATAACGGCCGCTCGCTGAGCTTCGCCGACGTGCCTTCGGAGATGATGGGCGGCGTCGACGTGTTCAAATCGCCCTCGGCCGACCGCATCGAGGGCGGCATCGCCGGCGTGGTCAACTTGCGCACCCGCAAGCCGTTCGACAACAAGAAGGGCCTGGTGATCGCCGGCTCGCTCGAGGCGAATTACGGCGACTACAAGAAGGAATGGACGCCGACCGGCTCGCTGATGATCAGCGACCGCTGGGAGACCGGCATCGGCGAGATCGGCATCCTCGGCAATTTCTCCTATTCGCAGCTGAAGAGCCAGTCGGATCGTTTTCAGGTCTCGAGCTTCCGCATCCGCAACCTCTATTCGGACGGCGACGTCATCGACAACGGCAATGGCGCGACCGTCCAGCGCCAGGTCTATTTCCCGCGCGGCGCGGTGATGGGCCGCCAGGAGTTCAACCGCGAGCGCTATGGCTATGCGGCGGCGCTCCAGTATCGCAGCAATGACGGCTCGATCGAGGCGGTCGCCCAGTTCCTGCGCTCCGACGCGCGCCAGGCCTGGACCGAGCGCACGATCGAGATCGCGACCGACAACGTCTCGTCCAACGGCGATTCCCGCCGCGTGCCGGGCACCACGCTCGACTTCGACAGCGACGGCATGTTCGTGAACGGCACCATCACCGGCCCCACCGGCTGGCGCGGCGACCAGAATCTCGGCCAGAACAACAGCGGCCTGATCCCGCGCGTGCCGATGCTGGGCCTGCAATCGAACAACCAGCGGCGCGACCACCAGGAGAAGCTCGTCACCGACGATTACGGCTTCAACCTGAAGTGGAACGCCAGCGAGCGGCTGGGCGTGGTCTTCGACTATCAGCATGTGAAGTCGAGCACCGACCTGCTCGACAACACGGTGTGGAACTCGACCTATCAGAATGCGTCGATCCGGCTGAACGGCTCGAATTTCCCGACCGTGGCCTTCCTGCCGCCCCAGGTCTGCAGCGGCCCGGCCGCCAACATGCAGGATGCGCAGGGCACGGACAATGACTGCCGCGCCGGCGGCAATCCCAACCAGTACATGCCGAACTATTTCGGCGCCGGCCACACCAGCTTCACCGATCCTTTCAATAGCTTCCCGCGCGCGGCGATGGACCATATCGAGCAGAGCGACGGCAATTCGGACGCCTTCCGCCTCGACCTCGACTATGCGCTGCCCCAGGGCAGCTTCCTGAAGTCGATCCAGGGCGGCGTGCGCTATGCCGATCGCGACCAGGTGTCGCGCTTCTCGCGCTACAATTGGGGCGTGCTCTCCGAGCAATGGGGCAATAACGGCCCGGTCTGGATGGACATGCCGGTGAACGGCAACAATGCCAGCCGCACCGACGGGCAGCCGTTCAACGCCAACTCGCCCTATTATTTCAACAATTTCTTCCGCGGCCAGGTAACCAATCCGCTCGGCGGCGACGGGCGCCTCTATTATTCGGGCAACACCGTCAGCGACTATGACGCGATGGTGCGCTACGCCAATGCGATCGCGCGCGAATGGCAGGGCACGACCACCTGCGCCGGCGGTCGCGTCGTCAATGCCGGCTGGAACGCGCTGGCCGATCGTTGCGGCGTGATCGCCGGCACGCCGTTCCTGCCCGACGAGATCAACCCGATCCGCGAGCGCAACTATGCCGCCTATCTGATGGCGCGCATCGACACGCATCTGGGCGGGCTGCACCTGACCGGCAATGTCGGCGTGCGCTACACCAAGACCAAGCGCAATACCGACGGCTATATCTCGTTCAGCAACACGACCGCGCTGCCGACCGATACGACTTGCGCCACGCCGCCGCCGGCCGGGCAGACGGCATCGCCCTTCTGCTCGTTCGACAAGCCGGTCCGCGACCAGGCACGCGCCTTCGTCAACGGGGCGCTCATCCCGTCCCACGTCAAGCTCGACTATGATTACTGGCTGCCGAGCGTGAACTTCAAGCTCGAGGTGGGTGGCGGCCTGCAGTTCCGTGCCGCCTATTTCAAGGGCGTGTCGCCGCCCCAGACCGGCTATATCCGCAACTATCTCCAGGCCAATCTGAGCGCGGTCCAGAATGTCGACTCCAGCGGCACGCTGATCCCGGGCAGCTTCCGCCTGCAGGGCGTCACCACTGCCGGCAACCCCTATCTGATGCCGGTGAAGGCCGACAATTTCGACCTGACGGCGGAATGGTATTTCTCGCGGGTCGGCTCGCTGACCGTCTCGGCCTTCTACAAGGTGCTCGATGGCGTGGTGACCAACAACACCCGCCGCGTGGACCTGACCAACAACGGCCAGACCTATCCGGTGGTGATCACCACCCCGATCAACGCGACGCAGAAGGGCAAGATCAAGGGCGTCGAAGTCGGCTACCAGCAAACCTTCGACTTCCTGCCCGGGCCGCTCAAGGGCCTGGGGCTGCAGGCGAACTACACCTATATCGACAGTTCGGGCGTGCCCCAGTCGACATTGTCGGAGACCGATCCGGACGTGGCGGCAGGCCGCGTCACCACCGTCGACCTGTCGCTGCTGCCGCTGCAGGGCCTGTCGAAGCATCAAGTGAACATCACCCCGTTCTTCGATTATGGCCCGGTGTCGCTGCGGGCGAGCTATTCGTGGCGGTCGGACTTCGTGCTGACCATCCGCGACGTGATCGTGCCGAACGACCCGATCATCAACAAGGCGACCGGCCAGCTCGACGCATCGATCTTCTTCACGATCACGCCGCAGATCAAGATCGGCGTCCAGGGCTCGAACCTGACCAACGAGATCACGCGCACCACGGCGGTGATCACGAAGATCGGCGACCCGAAGGGATATGTGGAAGTGCCGCGCGGCTGGTACATGAACGATCGCCGGTTCGCCGCGATCGCGCGCTTCAACTTCTGATCCCGCGAGACACCCAGCCTGGCGCTGCCGGTTCCCAGCCGGCGGCGCCGATTTTTTCAGGCCGGGCGATAGGTGAGGAAGATGTTCGCGGTGAGCCGGCCATCGCGCGGATCGGCCGAGCCGGAGCCGGCGACGAGCCCGGAATGCAGCTGGCGGCTGCGATAGACCAGCAGCCGGTCGAACGCGGCGTCCACCGCGCCGATCCGCTCGAATTCCCCGGTATCGCCATGGATATAGCCCGGCGCCGGCACCGGCTCGGCGGCGCGGGCGGCTTCGTAGCGCGGCGCACGCTCGGGCGTGATTGCCTCATAGCCGGTGGCGCGGTGGCGATAAAAGGCAGTGCCGCCCTGCTCGGGCCCGCACAGATAGTGCAGGAAGGCGAATTGCAGCGGATCGGTCGTATCGATGTGCGGCACCCGCTGCGACGGCGCGAGCGCATCGGGCGCGAGCGTGACCAGCGAGAAATTGCACTCGGCCCGGCCGAGGCGGACCGCGCCCAGCCCGAATGCCTCGCGCACCGCAGGATCGAGCGCGCGGACGACTGCCTCGACATAGTCGAGCGGCGCCGGCGCGCGGATGCCGGGATAGCCGCCCTGCGGGCCATGGACGGGCGCGAACCGGGTCTCGCGCGCGGCATAGTCGACCAGGGCCGCGGGCGCGCGCATCAGCCCGTCGAGGCAGAGCAGCGGCTCCCCTTCCCGTCCGAGGTGCGAAAGCCGGGCGGCGGGACGCGGATTGAGCGAAAAATCGTGCGACGACACGGACATGCCGGGGACACGAACCACCCGGATATGACCAGCGCATTTCCGGGATAGCGAAAAATGCCCAGGCGGGAGGAAGCACGGATCCGCGAGATCGAGGGGCCGCTGGACGCCGCCACATTGGGCGCGCTCGTCCGGGACTATGCGCCCGTCGTGCTGCGCGGCGTGGCGCGGGATTGGCCGCTGGTGGCCGCCGCCGGGCAATCGGACGAGGCGGTGCGCGACTATCTGCTCGGCTTCGATCGCGGCGCCGTTGCCGAGGCTTTCGTCGGCCCGGCGGCGATCCGCGGCCGCTTCTTCTATTCCGAGGACATGCGCGGCTATAATTTCGAGCGGCGCAAGGGGCCGTTCGCCGATCTGCTGCGCTATGTGCTGCAATTGCGGGACCGGGACGACCCGCCCGCCGTCTATGCCGGCGCAGTGGAGACGACGCAGGCGCTGCCGGGCCTGGCCAGCGCCAATGCCCTGCCGGCCCTGCTGGGCATGGACGCCGAGCCGCGGATCTGGATCGGCAACCGGACCAGCATCAGCACCCATTTCGACGCGTCGGACAATATCGCCTGCGTCGCGGCCGGGCACCGGCGCTTCACCCTGTTCCCGCCCGACCAGACGGCGAACCTCTATATCGGCCCGCTCGACCATAATGTGGCGGGGCAGCCGCTTAGCATGGTCGACATGGCCGACCCCGATTTCGCGCGCTTCCCGCGCTTCCGCGAGGCGCTGGCGGCGGCGCGGACCACGGAGCTCGAACCGGGCGACGCGATCTACATCCCGGCGCTCTGGTGGCATCAGGTGGAGGCGCGCGCGCCGTTCAACGTGCTGGTGAACTTCTGGTGGCCGGATTCGCCCGATCAGGATGCGCGCTTCGACGCGATGATCCATGCGGTGCTGGCGCTCAGCCATTTGCCGCCCGAGCGGCGCGCGGCCTGGTCCGAATATTTCGACACCTTCGTGTTCCAGGAACATGGCGACCCGGCGGCGCACCTGGCACCCGAGCATCGCAGCGTGCTGGGCGAGCCGACGCCGCAGCTGCGCCAGTATATCAGGCAATATCTGGCGCGGGGATTGGCGAGACCATAGCGCATCTCTCTCTCCCTTTCGGCGGAGCATCGGGCCGGTCATGCCCCGGCATGACCTAAACAGT
Organism: Sphingomonas sp. NPDC092440; assembly: GCF_044754985.1. Classification (NCBI taxonomy): domain Bacteria; kingdom Pseudomonadati; phylum Pseudomonadota; class Alphaproteobacteria; order Sphingomonadales; family Sphingomonadaceae; genus Sphingomonas; species Sphingomonas sp. NPDC092440. Next base: position 23,296 of record NZ_JBIVQA010000019.1, read on the forward strand.
GCGGGGCGCTGTTTACCCGATGCTGTGGCGAGGCGCAGCCGAAGCCGGGAGTAGGGCATGACCGGGAGGCAAGCGCCTGCTGCCCCGTTATGCCCCTCTCCCCGCCCCTCTCCCCTGAAAGGGAAAGGGAGAATTACTTCCCCTGCCCCGGCGCATAGGGAGTGGTGATCGCCTTGTAGTAATCCAGGTCGTGCGCGGGTGGCTTGTGCCCTTCCGGCAGCGGGCGCTTCGAGATCGACTGGAACCAGGCTATCGAGGCGTCGCGCCACCAGATCGCCTCGTCCAGCTGGATCGCCAGAAAGTCGCGGACCTCGGCCCAGCGAGTCTCGTCGACCTTGCCGCGCAGCCCCGCCCAATCGGCCTGCATGCGGCGGACCTGGTCCACCCCGGCATCGTAGCGGACCACAAGCTCGTCCCAGAGCGTGCGCCCGGACTTCATCCGATGGTCCCAGGGGACATGGTGGAACCAGAGCAGCAGCGCCTCCGGCACCGTCGCCAGGCTGCCCCAGTTCCTCGCGACCTGCGGCGCATATTGGGCGAGCGCGTCGCTGCCCCTGGCGGTGCGGTCGAAGCCGATGCCGTCGGGGCGGGCCTGCGCATAATAGACCGGGTTCCATTCGGGCCGCTTGAGATCGGAGACCCAGGGCCCCGGGCCATAGTGATGGCCGGTCGCCATCTGATGCGTGAGCCCGAGCGGCGTCATGTAGTCGACCACCGCCTCGCGCGAGGCCATCATCATGCGGACCACCGTGCCGGTCACCACGGGGTCGCCACCCCAGGTCATCCGCGCCCAATCGCGCGCGATCGCCTCGGCCTTCGCGTCCGGGTCCCAGGCGAAGCGGCCAAAGGCGTACCAGTTGGCCTGGTCGAACTGCGAGCCGGACCAGTTGCGGTCGCTGCCGATATTGGCAACGCCCGCCATGCCGGTGGCGGCGCCTGCATCGACCGGCGTCTCGATCACCTTGGCCACGGTGCTGCCCCTGGCCGGGCGGAAGGTATCGGCCTCGAGCACCTCCTCCCACATCGTGCCGAGATAGGCGAGGTGGGTGGCGAAGCCGAGATATTCCTTGGTGATCTGGAATTCCATCATCAGCGGCGTCTTCGGCATCGCGCCGAACAGCGGATGGAAGGGCTCGCGCGGCTGGAAGTCGATCGCACCGTTCTTGACCTGGACCAGGACATTGTCGCGGAACTTGCCGTCGAGCGGCTGGAACTCGGTATAGGCCTGTTTGTGCCGATCCTCGACATTCTCGGCGGCATAGACGAAGGCGCGCCACATCAGGATGCCGTGATGCGGGGCGAGCGCGTCCGCCAGCATGTTGGCGCCCTCGGCATGGGTGCGGTGATAGTCCGCCGGCCCCGGCTGGCCCTCCGAATTGGCCTTGACCAGCAGACCGCCGAAATCGGGGATGACCGCGTAGATCTCGTCGATCTTCGCCTTCCACCAGGCGCGGACCGCGGGATCGAGCGGGTCGGCGGTCTTGAGCCCGCCCAGCTCGATCGGCGCGGAGAAGCGCGCAGTGAGATAGACCTTGATGCCATAGGGCCGGAACACCTCGGCCAGCGCCTTCACCTTCTGCAGATAATCGGGCCGCAGGATGTCGGCATTGGCGTTGACGTTGGTCAGCACCGTGCCGTTGATGCCGATCGAGGCATTGGCCCGGGCATAATCGGTATAGCGCGGGTCCTTGTGCAGCGGCAGCTTCTGCCAGTCCCAGATCGACTGGCCGGCATAGCCGCGCTCGACATGGCGATCGAGATTGTCCCAATGGTTGAGGACGCGGACCTGGAGCTTGGGGGCGTCAACGATGTCGAGCCGGTCGATGGGCTGGCCGGCCTGGACCAGGGCGAGGAAGCGGAACACGCCGTAGAGCGCCCCGATATCGCTGTTGCCGGCGATGATCGTCACGCGCTTGCCCCGCACGGTGGCGCTGCGGAGCAGATAGCCCTCCCCACCCAGCCGGGCGAACGGCAAGTCGAGCCCCCGCAGCAGCGGCGAGTCCGCGCGGGTGAGCAGCACCGCGCCATCGTGCATCACCGTCTCGCGCCGAACAAGGTCGTGGCCGAACAGCCCTTTGACCCCGCGCTGGAGTTCTTCGACCGCCGCGCCGATCGTCGGGCGATCGGCAGGTGCGACGACAGTGGTGATCTGCGGCGCGTAGCGCTCGGCCGCGGCGGATTCGAGCGGCCGATAGCGCAGCCAGAGATCATATCCGTCCTCGGCATGGCCTTGATTCGCAAGGCCAAAACACAAAAACGCAGACAAAATAGCCAGCAATTTCCGAAGCATCGCTCTTCCTACCAGTTCGCGGTCATACGCCGCCGTTGACAAGCTTGTAACAGGGCAACAATGGTAGCGCTACCAAGCATGAAGGCGCGCGACGGACGACGCGCCGGACAGGAAGGGGAAGCAGGGCTCGTCATGGCCGAGATCATATCCGCGCGCGTGATCGTCACTTGCCCCGACCGCAATTTCGTGACGCTCAGGATCGAGACGGCGGACGGCACCACCGGCATCGGCGACGCCACGCTCAACGGGCGCGAGCTGGCGGTGGTCAGCTATCTGCAGGATCACGTCATCCCCTGCCTGATCGGGCGCGACGCGCACCGGATCGAGGACATCTGGCAATATCTCTACAAGGGCGCCTATTGGCGGCGCGGCCCGGTGACGATGTGCGCGATCGCCGCGGTGGACGTGGCTTTGTGGGACATCAAGGCGAAGGTGGCGGGCCTGCCGCTCTACCAGCTGCTCGGCGGAGCGAGCCGTGAAGGCTGCATGGTCTATGGCCATGCCAACGGCGCGACGATCGAGGAAACGATCGCGGAGGCCGTGCGGCATGTCGAGCAGGGCTATAAGGCAGTGCGCCTCCAGGCAGGCGTGCCGGGGCTGAAATCCACCTATGGCGTCGCCAAGCCTGGCCAGCGCTACGAGCCGGCGGACGGCGCACTGCCGACGGAGAGCCTGTGGTCGACGGAGAAATATCTCCGCTCGGTGGCGCCCCTGTTCGAAAAGGCGCGCGAGGTGCTGGGCTGGGACGTGCACCTGCTGCACGACGTCCATCACCGGCTGACTCCGATCGAGGCGGCGCGGCTGGGCGTGGAGCTGGAGCCCTATCGCCTGTTCTGGCTGGAGGACCCGACTCCGGCAGAGAACCAGGCCGGCTTCCGCCTGATCCGCGAGAAGACCACCACGCCGCTGGCGGTGGGCGAGATCTTCAACACGATCTGGGACGCCAAGCAGCTGATCGAGGAGCAGCTGATCGACTATGTCCGTGCGACGATCGTCCATGCCGGCGGGATCACGCACATGCGGCGCATCGCGTCGTTCGCCGACCTCCATCAGGTGCGCACCGGCTGCCACGGCGCGACCGACCTGTCGCCGGTGTGCATGGCGGCGGCGCTGCATTTCGGCCTGTCGGTGCCCAATTTCGGCATCCAGGAGCTGATGCCGCACACCGCGAAGACCGACGCGGTCTTCCCGCACGCCTATGGCTTCAGGGACGGGATGATGCATCCGGGCGACGCGCCGGGGCTGGGCGTGGACATCGACGAGGAACTGGCCGCGAAATACGAATATCGGCGCGCCTATCTCCCCGTCGCGCGGCTCGAGGACGGAACGCTGTTCAACTGGTGAGCGGGAGAGGCTTGCGATGATCGAACTGACACGCCGTGGGTTGCTGGGCGCGGGCGCCGCGCTGGCCCTCCCCTTCCCTGCCGTCGCGCAGGCGATGGAGGGGCTGAACGCCGTCGCCAGGACCAGGGGCATGCGCTTCGGCTCCTGCCTGTCCTGGAGTCCGCCGGGGGCGGACCGGGCTTCGTTCGCCAATCCCAAATATGCCGAGCTGCTCAAGCGCGACTGCGGCATCCTGGTGCCCGAGAACGAGTTCAAATGGCAGGCGATCCGGCCGGATGCCAAGACCTTCAACCTCGATCATTTCTCCGACATGCTCGACTATGCCGAGGCGAACGGCATGGCGATGCGCGGCCACACCCTGCTGTGGCACAAGACGCAATATTTCCCGAAATGGCTGAACGACCATGATTTCGGCGCCACGCCTGCAAGGGAAGCCGAGCGCGTCCTGGGCACGCATATCCGCACGCTCTGCAAGCTCTATGCGAACCGGGTGGTGAGCTTCGACGTGGTCAACGAGACGGTGGAGGAAGGCACGGGTGCGCTGCGCACCTCGTCGCTGTCCAGGGCGTTCGGCGGGACCGAGGCCATGCTCGACTTCGCCTATCACACCGCGCGCGAACATGCGCCGGGGGTGGAGCTGGTCTATAATGACTATATGAGCTGGGAGCCGGGCAATGAAGGGCACCGCACCGGCGTGCTCAAGCTGCTCGAAGGGTTCCGCAAGCGCGGCGTCCCCTGCGACACGCTGGGCGTGCAGTCGCATATCGGGCTGACGGACGGCGCCACGGTGGGGGCGCTGGTGACCCGGCAGGAAAAGCCCTGGCGCGGCTTCCTCGATAGCGCGGTGGGGATGGGCTACAAGCTGGCCGTCACCGAATTCGACGTGAACGACAAGGCGCTGCCGACCGATGCGAAGGTCCGCGACGGGATCATCGCCAACTATGCCGCCGCATATCTCGAGATCATGTTCTCCTACCCGCAGCTCAGGGACGTGCTCGCCTGGGGAATGTGCGACCGCTTCACCTGGCTGAACGGCTTCACGCCGCGCAAGGACAGGACGCTGCAGCGCGCGACTCCCTATAATGTCGAATATCAGCCCAAGGCGCTCCATGGGGCGATCCGCGATGCCTTTGCGGGCGCAACGGCACGCTAGATAGGTCGATCTTGTCCAAGATCGTTCAGAAAACTCGTGCTAGGGGCTGATTCGAAGGATCCGAACGAGAGGGTGGAACGATGGCGGCGGTGGCCGCGAGCCAGGAACCGAGCTTCGAGGCGCTGCTGGCCGGCGATCTCGACACGGATCAGCTGCGCGCCGTTGCCGATCATATCGCCGCGCGCCACGCCGCATCGCCCAAGGGCGACGGCGTCGCCTTTCGCAAGACGCTGGCGCTCGCCGCCGCCAGCGACGCCCAGCGCGCCGAACTTGCCCGCCACCAGGATGCGATCGCCCGCCGCATTGCCGCGGGGCGGGTACGCGCCGTGGCGGGCGAGCCCGCGGATCTGCTCCATGACTTCGCCGGGCCGGTGCTGGAAGTGATGCGCAGCGGCATGGCAGGCGAGGCAAACACGCTGGCCAATCGCTATCTCGATATCGCGCCGCAGGGCGCCGCCGGCTGGTCGCTGCTGCCGCTCTACCTCTCGCTGCGCGCGAGCGCGGACGGCGACGCCGAGCTGGCCGACAGCCTGCTCGCCCCCGCCAGGCCACGGCTGGTGGTGATCGGCGGGCTTTCGGGCACCGGCAAGTCGACGCTGGCGCGGTTGCTCGGCAGCCGGATCGGCCGCCTGCCCGGCGCCCGCGTGCTGCGCTCCGACGTGTTCCGCAAGCGGCTGGCCGGAGTGAGCCCGGAAACCAGGCTGCCGCCCAGGCATTACACACGTCACAATGACGACGAGACCTATGAGGCTCTGTTCGAATCCGCCGACGATCACCTCGCCTGCGGCAACAGCGTGATCCTGGACGCAGTGTTCATGAGCCGCGGCGAGCGCGACGTGGCCGAGGCGCTGGCCGATCGCTATCGCGCCGCCTTCACCGGCATCTGGCTGGAAGCGCCCGAACGCGACCGGATCGCCCGGGTGACCGCGCGCGCGAACGACGCCTCGGACGCGACGGAGGCAGTGGTGCGCGAGCAGTCGCGCCGCTCGGTCGGCGAGATCCACTGGCATCGCATCCGGGTGAACCGCCCGCAGGAGCTGATCGTCGCCGCCGCGCGCGCCGCGCTGGACCGGACGCGCTGATGACGATCGCCACGTTGACGCTCAACCCGGCGCTCGACGTGACCACCTGTACCGAGAAGGTGCGCCCCGGGCACAAGCTGCGATGCACCGCGCCGCGCTTCGATCCCGGCGGCGGCGGGATCAACGTGGCACGGGTGGTGACGCATCTCGGCGGCCGGGCGATGGCGGTGTTTCCCAGCGGCGGCCCCACGGGCGCGACCATCGTCTCGCTGCTCGAGGAGCAACGGGTGCCGATCCTGCCGGTGCCGATCGCCGGCGCGACCCGCCAGAGCTTCACTGTCGACGAGGGCCGGCCGGGCGATCAGTATCGCTTCGTGCTGCCGGGCCCCGAGCTGCGCGCGGACGAGCTGGCCAGGCTGCTCGACGCGCTGTTCGGCGTGGCGGACGTGGATCATGTCGTGGTGAGCGGCAGCCTGCCGCCGGGTTGCGACCCGGCGATCTTCACGCGCATCGCCGAGCGCTGCCATGGCGCGGGCGCGAAGCTGGTGGTCGACACCTCCGGGCCGGCGCTGGCCGCCTGCGAAGGTGCCGGGGCATGGCTGATCAAGCCGAGCCTGCGCGAGGTGGCCGACCTGCTCGGGCGCAAGATCACCGGCGAAGCGGACGAGAGGGCGGCGGCGCACGCGCTGCACGATCGCGGCTTTGCCGAACTGGTGGTGATCTCGCTCGCCGAGCGCGGGGCGCTGCTCGTCGGCAAGGGCAAGGAACTGCGCCTGCCCGCGATTCCCGTGGAAGCCAAGGGCACGGTCGGCGCCGGGGATTCGATGGTGGCGGCGATCACGCTGGCCTCCGCCCGGGGCAAGGCGATCGAGGAGGCGCTGCGCTACGGCATCGCTGCGGGCGCCGCGACGCTGATGACCCCCGCGACCGAGCTGGCCCGCAAGGAAGATGTGGAGCGGCTCTATGCCGGAACGGTTTCCTGAGCCGCATCGGCGCGGCAGAACAGGCTGTGCATCGCTTCCAGCATGTGGCGCGCCTCGTCGCTGGCGAGCGAATAAAAGATCATCTGGCCGTCACGGCGCGCGGCGACCATCCCTTCGCGGCGCAGGAGCGCGAGCTGCTGCGACACCGCGGTATCACGGGCGCCGGTGAGGCGCGCGAGCTCGCCCACCGACTTCTCGCCCTCGAGAAGGTGGCACAGCAACAGAAAACGGCTTCGACCCGACAGCGCCTTCAGGAACGACGAGGCGCGATCGACCACGGCGATCATTTCGTTCTTCACGGGGCGAACAGCTAGGGCGCCGCAACGCCGGTTGCAACCGCTATCTTGCGGGAAAGACAAAGGAATTCCATTCGAGTATGAAGATATCTCCGGCTGGAAGAACATAGACCGGCTTCCCATATCCCGGTGGTGTCCTCTTTGTTTCCCGCGCTTTTCCAAGAGTCCCTGCCCCCCGGCATCGAACAGGCGAAGAATATCCTTTCGCCGGATGAAGAAGCCGAGCTGATCCGGTCCATCGATGGGACCGGGCTCGCGCCCTTCCGCTTTCGGCAATGGCAGGGCAAGCGGCTGACGCGCAGCTTCGGCTGGCGCTACGACTTCACCGATTCGAGCTTTACCGAGACGGAAGCGATCCCGGACTGGCTGATGCCGCTGCGCGCTCGCGCCGCTGCGCTGGCCGGGCTGGAGGCAACGGCGCTCGTCCAGGCGCTGGCGATCCGGTACGATCCGGGCGCCGGCATCGGCTGGCATCGCGACCGCCCGGTGTTCGAGCACATCGTCGGCGTATCGCTTGGCGCGCCGGCGGTGCTGCGGCTGCGCCGGCGGCGCCCGGACGGGAAGTTCGACCGCGTCGAGCTGCCGCTGGCACCGCGCGGGGCCTATCACCTCTCCGGCGAGGCGCGACATCTCTGGGAACACAGCATCGCGCCGATGGACGCGCCGCGCTGGTCAGTGACGTTCCGGAGCCTGGTCAAGTAGCACCCTCCCCGGGAAGACAGGCGAGCCAGGGGGCGCAACTATCCGGCAACCCCCGCATCCCCGCGCAGGAGGGGATGCCGGGGAAGAGACCCCAATCTAGAGCGCACCGAAATCGATCGGTCCATCCTTGTCGAGCATCCTGGACTGATCGGCGAGCGGGTATTTCAGCCCCGTCGCGCAGTTGAACAGCACCACCTTCTCCTCGGGCGATACCAGCCCTTCGGCCAGTGCCTTGCGCCATGCCGCGAGCGTCGCGCCGCCTTCGGGGCAGAGCAGCAGCCCGTCCTTGCGCGCGGCATCGTCGACCGCCCGGGCGATGCTCTCGTCGCTCACCGCCATCGCGACGCCGCCGCTTTCCCGCACCGCGTCGAGGATCAGGAAATCGCCCACCGCCTGCGGCACGCGGATGCCCATCGCGATCGTGTGCGCATCCTCCCAGCGAGTCGCATGGCGCTCCCCCGCCTCGAATGCGCGGACCATCGGCGCGCAGCCTTCGGCCTGCACCGCGATCATCCGCGGGCGCTTCGCCCCGATCCAGCCCAGCGCCTCCATCTCGGCAAAGGCCTTCCACATGCCGATCAGGCCGGTGCCGCCGCCCGTGGGGTAGAAGATCACGTCGGGCAGCTCCCAGGCGAGCTGCTCCGCCAGCTCGAGGCCCATCGTCTTCTTGCCTTCGATGCGATAGGGCTCCTTGAGCGTCGAGAGATCGAACCAGCCCCGCTCCTGCGCGCCCCGGCCCACCAGCTTGCCGCAATCGTCGATCAGCCCGTTGACGCGGTAGACACGCGCGCCCTGGGCGGCGATCTCGCGCACATTCACTTCGGGCGTGTCCGCCGGGCAGAAGATCACCGATTCGATGCCCACCCGACTGGCATACGCCGCCGCCGCCGCCCCGGCATTGCCGTTGGTCGGCATCGCAATGGTGGAGACGCCCAGTTCCTTCGCCATGGCGATCGCCATGACCAGCCCGCGCGCCTTGAACGAGCCGGTGGGCAGGCGCCCCTCGTCCTTGACCCAGAGATGCGCCGCGCCGGCTTCGCGCGCCAGCCCGTCGAGCGGGATGATCGGCGTGGCGATCTCGCCCAGGCTGACCAGATTCTCCGTCCGGCGGACGGGAAGCAGCTCGCGATATTTCCACAGGTCCGCGGGGCGGCCGGCAAGCGCTTCCCTGGGCAGCGCGGCCTTCACGCCCGCCAGGTCGTAACGCACCAGCAGCGGCCGGCCGGCGCGCGAAAGGCCGTGCAGCCGGTCCGCTTCGTAGCGCTCGCCGGTCATCGAGCACTCGAGATGAGTGACGAAGGTGGGGCGGTCGGTCGTCAGATTGGCGTCGTGGCGCAAGATGCTACTCCGGATGGGCGAGCGATTCCTCCGTCGGCGTATAGGCCGATCGTTTCCCCGGCACATCCGGAACATCGGTGGCGAAATAGGCGACGCCGGTGCCGGTGGCGCGATCGATCCACAGGCCCGATTTGAGGCCATAGGCATCGCCCGAATGGCCGAAGCGCCGGCGGCCGTCGCCGAACGGATCGTCGCGGCATCCCGCCGCGCCGGTGGCGGTGAACATCATGGCCAGCCCATAGCTGCAAGTGGCGCCGCCGACCGGGTTGGCGACCGAGATGTCGCCGCCGACATCGCCGTCATGGCCGTTCCAGGTCCAGAGCGGCGTCTCCAGCATGCGGACCGAGGCGGGGCGCAGGATGCGCACGCCGTCCAGCCTGCCGCCGCCCAGGAACATGCGGCCGATCCGCGCCAGGCCGCGCGCCGAGATGCGCAGCCCGCCCTGGGGCGAGAAGATCGCGCCATTGGCGCCCGGGCGCCAGGCGGACAGGTCGCAACCGCCGTCCCGCGCCGAGGTGACCGGGCAGGCCGGCGCCGCGCCGCGATTGTCGTCCTTGGCGGCAACGCGCCCGCGATACTGGACGACGGCGCGGGCGGCGGTCCCGGGCCGGCAGCTCGCCCAATTGTAGCAGGCGTCGAGCTTCATGGGGGTGAGGACCAGCCGGTCCATCAGCCGGTCGAACCGCTCGCCGGTGGCGCGCTCCATCACCGCGGCGATCACCGGGAAGTTGAAATTGGTATAGGCCCACCAGCTGCCGGGGGCGTGGCCGGCATCCCAGGCCTTGGGGTTCGCCAGCACTGCGCGCATGTCCGCATCGAGCGGCAGGACATAGTCGACCCGATCGGTGAGGCTCGAGCGATGCGAGAGGAGCAGCCGCAGCGTGATCGGCGCGTCGGGAAAGGCGGGGTTGCGCAGCGTCCAGCCGAGCCAGCGCGAGACATCGGCATCGAGATCGAGCCTGCCCTGCTCGACCAGCCGCAGCACGCCGATCGCGACGACCAGCTTGGAGATGGAGGCGACCCGCACGGGATCGTCGGCGGTGACGGGCCTGGATGCGGAAATGTCGGCCAGCCCTTTCGCGCTGACCGACATCTCTCCCCCCGCATTGAACGTTACCCGGACCGCGGCGACCGGGTCCGATGCCGCCGCGAGCAGGAGCGCGGCGGCGATCATGCCGGCTCCATCACGGCGGATGGAGCCGGCATGCGGATCACTTCAGGCTGATGCGGATGCCCGCACGGAACTGGCGCCCGAGCATGTCCGAATAGGTGGTGTTCGCCGCCATGCCGGTTTCCGGCACCAGCAGCGGCCAGCGATTGAACAGGTTGGTGACGTTGACGAAGAACTGCGCCTGGTTGCCGCCGAAACGAACGGTCTGCGACAGGTTGAGGTCGACGTAGAACAGGCCCGAGACGCGGTTGTTGTCATAGGTCGGGAAGTTGGTGGTCGAGACCGGGCAGCCGCTGGTGCACTCGATGCCGTTGGCGACATATTTGCCCGCGCTGACGCCGCGGCCGGTGACGGTGGCCGAGAAGGTGTCGGTCTCATAGGTCGCGCTACCGCGGAAGATCCAGGTGGGCGTGCTGGCCTGGCCGCCATTCGCGCCGACGGTGTTCACCGCCACGCTTCCCGCGATGCCGGTATCGGAGAGATTCTCGATATAGCGCGTCGCCACGCCCTTCAGCGTGAAGCTGCTCGCGGCGCCCAGCGGAATCCGATAGGCCGCGTCGAAATCGATGCCGCGCACCAGCTTGCGCACGAAGTTGAACGGCTGGCTGCGGATCAGCAGATAGGGTGCGCCCGGCACCGAACGGGTCGGGTCGTTGGTGATGGCCGCGCAATAGACCGCATTGCCGTCGGAGCAGCGGTTGACGATCTCCTGCGCGCTGATCGAGTCGATCGCCCCCGCCAGATTGATGCGGAAATAATCGGCCGATGCCGTGAAGCCCGGCAGGAAGCGCGGCGAGACCACCGCGCCGATGTTCCACGAATTGGCGATTTCAGGAAGCAGGTTCGGATTGCCGGTGGTCAGGCCCGAATAGCCCCAGGTCGCCGGACCGTTCAGGCCGTCCGAGGTGTATTTGGGATTGCGCACCGAGTCGCTGTTGGCGGTGCCGGCCTGGTACAGCTCGTTCAGGTTGGGCGCGCGGATGTCGCGCGAGCGCGTCACGCGGAAGCGGATATCCGGGATCGGCGCCCAGGTCGCGCCCAGCTTCCAGGTGGTGACATAGCCCGAATTGGAATAGTCGGTCGCCCGGACCGCACCGTTGAACTCCAGGCCGAAGCCCAGCGGGACCACCGTCTCGAGATAGGCTTCCTTGACGGTGTACTCGCCGGTGAAGGGCAGATAGTTGCCCACCGACCATGCGTTGGTCGTGCCGGTGGTGGTCACGACCGGCTGGAATTCCTTCGGCACGCTGCCGCGGATCTTCTCCTTGCGGACTTCGCCGCCCACCGCGACGCTCACATCGCCCGCCCAGGTGGCGAACGGCGTGACGGACCAGTTGGTGCCGGCGACGAACTGCTCCATCACCTGATCGCGATAGGGATTGCCGAGCACATAGTTGATCGCGTCCTGGCTGGCGACGCCCACGCCCATGCGGTTCAGCGGCACGCAGTTCGGATCGTCGTTCGCGGGGTTGGCATCGACGTTGATCAGGCACTGGATCGAGCCGGTCGTATAGCCGCGCGCATTGCCCGCCGGGGCGAAGGCCGCGTTGGTCGCGTTGGCCATGCGGGTCAGGTTCATGATGTTGCGCAGTTGCTCGCGCAGGTCGGAGCGGCCATATTGGGCATAGATGTCCCAGTGCGCGGTCCGGCCGAACGCTTCGAAGCTGCCCTCGGCACCGACGACGTAGCGCTGCACCTTGCGCTCATTGTCGATCGCGCGGAACGGCAGGTCGGCGGCGGTGGTCGCCAGCGTGATGCCGGTGACGCCGGCGAGCCGCGCCGCGCCCAGCGACTGCAGCGCGAAGGCATTGCAGGTCACGGGGACGGGAACGACGGTGCAGCCGGTGGTGTTGATCGCAATGCCGGTCGACAGGTTCGGGCCCGCGTTGAAGAAGACCTTCTGCCGGTTGTACGAGCCTTCGGCGAAGAGCTCGACACCGTCCGAGACCTCGAAGCTCAGCCGGCCGAACACGCCCCAGCGATCGTCCTTGGGCATCAGGCCGATGCGCGTGCCGGAATCATTGACTTGCCAGGAGCCGCCCTGGACCAGGCTCGGTGCCGAGGACCCGGCCGCGCGCGTGAACGCCGGATAGGCGAAGCTGCCATAGTCGAAGGTGTTCACGGCCCCGCCATAGCCGAAATACAGGCCGCGCAGCCCGTTCGCGGTGCCGCCGGCCGAGCCGGTGATCAGGCCGCCGGGCGTCGAGTTCGCCGCGCCGATCTGGCGCCGGGTGGTGATGAACTGCGGCGTCGTGCTGGTGCTCGTCCAGTTCGGATCCTGGATGCGCACATAGCCGGTGTGATTCCATTCGCGATCGTCGCCGACCTCGAAGATGCCGTCCTGGTGCGCGATGTTGGCGCTGAGCAGGATGTGGCCGCGGCCGCCGGCGAAGGATTTGCCGCCCGCGATGCTGGCCGAGTAGTTGCCGCCGTCGCCATAGGTGGTGATGCCCGAATCCGCCTCGATCTTCAGGCCCTCGAGCTTCTTGTTCAGGATGAAGTTCACCACGCCCGAGACGGCGTCCGAGCCATAGGCCGACGAGGCGCCGCCGGTGACGACCTCGACGCGATCGACCAGCGCCTGCGGGATCGTATTGATGTCGACCCAGCCATAGATGGTCGAGCCGACCGAGCGGCGGCCGTCGAGCAGGACCAGCACGCGGCCCTCGCCCAGGTTGCGCATGTTGAGCGCGTTGATGCCCGCCGAACCGTTCGACAGGTTGAGGCGCGAATTGGCCGGCTTGGTCGAGCCGGCAAGCTGCGGCATCTGATTGACGAAGTCGGCGATATTGTTCGTCGGCGACGTGTTCTGGATGTCCTGCTGGGTCAGCACGGTGAGCGGCGTCGGGGCCTGGAAGCCGTCGCGACGGATGCGCGAGCCGGTGACGAGGATCTCGCCTTCCTCGGCGGGCGCCGGCTGAGCGGCTGCCTGCGGGGTCTCCGGATTGCCGGTCTGCGCCCAGGCCGGCAGCGCGATCGCCATGGCCGCGAAAGCCGTGCTGCTGGCCAGAACCTTCCTGAACGCCGTTGCTTCGATCATTTCCTAAAACCCCCTGAAGCCCGCAATATCCCGCGCGGTGAGAGGGCATTAGGTACCAAGAATGTTGCGGCGCGCCATAGTTTCTGTTCCCCGCGCCATAACCCCGGGGCATCAAATGTGACAATTACGCGCGAAAACGTGACACGACTGCAACACAAGCCTGTCAGGCTGGCCATTGACTGCATGCGCGCGGCGTCCGAGCGTTAGGGAAACCAGCCCCAGGGGAGCCCTTGATGCCGCATTTCGACCGTCCGGTGCCGCGTGACTGACGCGCCGAGTCCCCCCGCGGCGCCCACGATCCGCCCGGGTTTCGGCAGGCTGGCGCTGTACCTGCTGCTCGGTTTCGCCGCGGGCCTGCCCTTCTACATGTTCAACGCCGTGCTGCTGCTCCGGCTGGCCAAGCATGGCGTGGACATCGTGACGGTGGGCTTCTTCGCCTGGGTGGCGCTGCTGCCCACCTTCAAGTTCGCCTGGGCGCCGCTGCTCGACAAATATGACGTGCCCGGCTTCGGCCGCTTCTGGGGCAAGAGGCGCGGCTGGATCATGCTGTCGCAGCTGGGCATCTTCCTCTCGACGGTGGCGATGGCGCTCACCTCGTCCGACGCCAATCTGCAGGTGACCGCGCTGTTCGCGGTGCTGCTCGCCTTCTGGACCACCACACTGGAAGTCGCCGCCGATGCCTGGCGCATCGAGCTGGCGCCGACCCAGGAGGAACAGGGCCCGATGGTGGCGGCGAACCTGTGGGGCTATCGCAGCGCGATGGTCGCGGCCGGCAGCGGCGCGATCTACATCGCGGCGAAGAGCGACTGGACCACCGCCTATCTGGTAATCGCGGCCGCCGCCTTCCTCCCCTTCCCCATCCTCGCCTGCATGCGGCCCGATTCCGGGCATGGCGGCGGGCGCGGCACCGCGCTCGTCACCGGCATCCTCGCCAGCGCGGTGGTGCTCGGCGGCAGCCTGGCGGTCGCCGCCGCGGTCGGCTGGGCGCTGCTCGCCGCGCTGGGATCGGTCGGACTCGATAATCCGGACATCGTCAAATATTGGGTATTCGCGGTCGCGCTGCTGCCCTTCGTCGCGCTGGGCGCGGCGGTGCCGTGGATCAGGAAGCTGCCGCCGAGCCACCGACTGCTCACCACTTCCGGGCTCGCCCCCTATCTCAACGTCGCCTGGCGCTATGGGCTGGTGGTGATCCCGATCCTGCTGTTCGTCTCGGTCTATCGCATGGGCGACGTGATGGCGCTCACGCTCTCGCATCCGCTGTTCAACGCGCTGGGCTACAGCCTCGAGGCGATCGCCGTCGCCGATGGCGCGGTGGCGCTGCTCTCGTCCATGCTCGGCGTGGCGCTGGGCGGCTGGCTGGCGGCCAAGGCTCCGATGGGCTGGGCGCTGGTGATCGGCGCGATCATGTCCGCGCTCAGCAACTGGATCTTCGCCTGGCTCGCCTATCAGGCACCGGGCGGACCGGTCTGGTTCTCGCTGCTCGGCGTGCAGGTGACCGCGGGCGATTTCGACCTGTACCTCGCCATGGCGCTCGACCAGTTCGGGCACGGCTTCGAGGGGGCGGTGTTCGTCGTCTACCTCTCCCTGCTGGTGAATCCGCGCTTCCCGGGCACGCAATATGCGCTGCTCTCGGGCCTCGCCTTCCTGATCCCCAGGCTGCTCGCCGGCCTTTCGGGCGTGTTCCAGAAGGCGATCGGCTATGACGGCTTCTTCATCATGGCGGGCACGATGAGCGTCGCGGCGCTGGTCTTCGTGCCGTTCATCGTCCGCGCGAAGCCCCGGCCCGACGGGGAGGCGGTGGCGGCATGATCGAGGCTGCCTTCGCTCCGGCCGCCGAAGCGGTGGCCGCGGGACGCATCCCCGGCGCCACGCTGGGGGTGGTAGCCGCGGACGGGCGCCGCTGGGTGACGCATAGCGGCATGGCCGCGCGCGTCCCCGAGCCCGAGCCGCTGACGCTCGACCATTGGTTCGACCTCGCCTCGGTCTCCAAGGTGGTGGCGACGACGACGATGATCCTGCGTCTGGCCGAGGAAGGGCGGATCGACCTCGACGCGCCGCTGACCAGCGCGATCCCGGACCTGCGCCAATATGACCTGACGGGCGCCTATGAGCGCACGCTGACGTTCAGGGACTGCCTGGCGCACCGCACGCTGTTCCCCGCGGTCGAGCCGATCTACACCTATGGCGACGATCCCGAGCGGCTGCGCGCCTTCGTGCTCCAGCGCGAATGGAAGCACATTCCCGAGCCGGTCTATTCGGACATCAACTTCCTGCTGCTCGGCATCGCGATCGAGCGCGTGACGGGCGCGCCCCTGGGCGAATGGCCGCTGGGCCCGGGCCTGAGCTATGGCCCGCCGCCGGGACCGGCGGTGGCGACCGAGCGCTGCATGTGGCGGAACCGCGTGCTCAAGGGCGAGGTGCATGACGAGAATTGCGCGGCGATGGGCGGGCAGACCGGCCATGCCGGGCTGTTCGGCACCGTGGCCGGCGTGCTCGATTTCGCGCACGGCGTGCTGGCCGGCAGCTTCTCGGCCGCGATGCTCGCGGCGATCCGCACCCCGCAATATTCGCACCGCACCTGCGGCTGGGAGCGCAAGTTCGCCGGCTGGTCGGGCGGGCAGGCCTGTTCGGACGAAACGATCGGCCACACCGGCTTCACCGGCACCGGGCTGTGGATCGATTTCGACCGCGGGCTCGCCTGGACCCTGCTCACCAATCGCGTCCATCCGACGCGCCATTTCGACAGCGGCATCTTCGTGCTGCGCCCCGCGACGGGGGATGCCGTGATCGGAGCATTTGACGCGTGCTAGAGGCAGGGATCCATCGCGATCTTGCGCTCGCCAGTGATCGCTTTGTCGGTCTCGGCCCGAATCTGCTCGGGCGTGGATTTGCCGAAATTCACTTGCATATCGCGCGCGTCATCATTGTCACAAAGCTCGGCGTCACTCAGCTTGCCGCCGCCCTGGTCGCGCACGAACGCGGCGAGATCCGCCTCGCTGAACTTGCTCCGTGCGCGGACATATTGGCCGATCCGCACGACGCCGTCCCGGAAAGCAGCCTGCACAGCGGGAGACGCCGCCGGCTTGCAGCGGGTCGCGATCTGCTCGAACCAGCCGTTGAGCGCGAGTTCACAAAGAATACCCGCACGCGGCAACGCGGGCACGTCCTGCGCCGCCATGGCGAACGGCGCGGCAGAAGCGAGAATCAGGCGAGCGATCATGCCGCCGAAGCTGCCCTTCGCGCCCCAGGAAATCCAGCACTAGCGTAACGACAAAACAGGAGGTCCCATGCTTTCCCTGCTCGCCCTTGCCATCGCCCTGTCCGGGCCGGATAGCGACACGCCCAGCCCCGCCGACCGGCTGGCGCATGACCAGATGCTGGTGCTCGACACGCATCTCGATACCCCCGAGCTGTTCGAGCATCCGGGCTGGAAGTTCGATCGCTGGCACGACCGCGACTTCGACAAGAGCCAGGTCGACCTGCCGCGCATGGAACAGGGCGGGCTCGATGGCGGCTTCTTCGTGATCTATACCGGCCAGGGGCCGCTGACGCCCGAAGGCTATGCGAAGGCGCGCAACGCGGCGCTGACCCGCGAGATGTGGATCCAGCGCGTCGTCGCTGCCAATGCCGACAAGATGGAATTCGCGACCACGCCCGAGGATGCCTATCGCATCGCCAAGACGGGCAAGCGCATCGTCTTCCAGTCGATCGAGAACAGCTATCCGCTGGGCACCGACCTGACGCTGCTCAAATGGTATTACGACCAGGGCGTGCGGATGGCCGGCCCGATCCATTTCCGCAACAACCAGTTCGGCGACAGCGCCACCGACAAGGTGAAGCAGTGGAACGGCCTGTCGCCGCTCGGCAAGCAATGGGTGGCCGAGATGAACCGGCTGGGCATGCTGATCGACGTCAGCCATTCGTCGGACGACGTGTTCGACCAGGCGCTGGCGCTGTCCAAGGTGCCGATCATCGCCTCGCATTCGGGGCCCAGGGCGATCTTCAACCACCCGCGCAACCTGGACGACGAGCGCATGCGCAAGCTCGCCAAGGCGGGCGGCGTGCTCCAGGTGAACAGCGTCTATCTGGTCGAGGGCGACCATGACGAGGCGCGGAACAGGATCTCGAACCGGCAGGACGACTGGTGGGCGCTCTCCGCCGAGGACCAGCGCAAGCTGATCGCCGACAAGGCCAAGGCGGACGCGACCAATCCCTATCAGGGCGCGGATTTCGAGCTGTTCATGAAGAGCCTGCTCCACTGCATCGCGGTGATGGGCGTCGACCATGTCGGCATCGGCGCCGATTGGGACGGCGGCGGCGGCGTGCGCGGCATGGAGGACATCACCGCCCTGCCCAAGATCACTGCCCGACTGCGCCGCGAGGGCTTCTCCGACACCGATATCGAGAAGATCTGGAGCGGCAACGTGCTGCGCGTGCTGAAGCAGGCGGAGGACGGCGCGGCGAAGAACAAGTAGGGAAACGTCATCCCGGCGAAAGCCGGGATCTCGTGCGGCAAGCGAACGGCGCTCGGCCTGAGACCCGGCTTTCGCCGGGGTGACGGCCTGTCAGTTCCCCGCCGCCACCAGGTTCAGCGCGTCGTCCATATACTTGGCCGCGCTCGCATCCTGCGGCACGTCGTTGGCGTAGAAGGCGAAGGTGTAGGTCTTGCCGCTGACCGCAGTGAAATAGCCGGCAAGCGCGTTGGTGGCGTTGAGCGTGCCGGTCTTGGCGAAGACCCTGCCCTCCAGCGGCGTGCCCTTGAAGCGGCGGGCCAGCGTGCCATCCACCCCGCCGATCGGCAGCGTGTCGCGGAACTGCGCCCCCCAGGGCTGGGCGGCGACCCAGCGCAGCAGCAGCACCGAGCCGCGCGGGCTCACCCGGTTGTAGCTCGACATGCCCGAGCCGTCGGAAAAATCCCAGGCGGTGCGCGGCACCCCCGCCGCGGCGAGCATCTTACCGACCCGGGCGACGCCTTCGGGAATCGAGCCGCTGCCGCCCTGGAGCTGCCCGACGCGGCGCAGCGCCAGCTCGGCATGCAGGTTCTGGCTGACCTTGTTGATGTGCTTCAGGTCCTCGGCGAGCGGCGCTGGCGTGAGCGCCGCGAGCGGCACCGGAAGCCGGGGCAGGACGGCACGGGCCGCCGCATAGCCGGGATCGGCCGGATCGTCCTGCGGCGTCACCGGGCGATGGCGCACCTCGACATGCCCCTTCACCTTCACCCCGCGTGCCTCGAGCAGCGCCTTGAGGCGCCAGGCGGCATAATCGGCCGGATCGTCGATGCCGAGCTTCCAGCTCTTCGGCTGGGCATCCGCGCCGATCGTGCCGGTGATGCGGAGCTGCTTGCCGTTGGGATCGCGGTCCCAGCCGAGCCGGGTCTCGCCGCCGGGCACGGTCCTCGCGGCGTTGGTCACGGCGAAATAAGGCCAGAGCTCCACCCTGGCCGGCTCACCCGCCCGGGCCGGCGAGACGGTGAGCTTCAGCTCGTTGTCGTCGAGCGTCAACGCCGAGATGCCGGTGCCCGACGAACTGGGGATGTTGTTCCAGCTCATCCCCGGGCTCCAGCGCTGGTCCGGGAAGAAAGTATCGTCGCCGATGATGTTGCGGACCTGCTTCGTCCTCGCGGCGACCGCGTCGGCGAGCGTGGCGAGGCAGTCGACCGTGCAGTCCTCCGCGCTCGACAGGCGGGCATCACCGTGCCCTTCCAGTACCACGTCCTCGCCCTCCAGGCGCACTGCGACGCCGCCGATGGCATCGGGCTGGTTGATGCCGGGCAGGTTCGCGAAGGCGGCGGCGGTGGTGTAGATCTTGGTGTTCGAGGCCGGGACGAAGCGGCCGTCGGGATTGATCGCCACGATCTCCCTGCCCGTGTCGTCGGCCACGACCAGGCCGAAGCGCGTGCCGGCCGGCGCCTCGGCGAGCTTGGCGGCGACGCGCTGCTCCAGCGTCTGCTGGGCGAGCGCGGGCGTGGCGAGCGTGAGGGCGATGCCGAGGACGAAATGCTTCATGCCGCAAGCGTAACTCCCGCCGCCGAGCCTGCAAACCCGCGATCATTCAGAGGAGTCGCCCGGGCATAACCATGGCGCATGCCGGCATTGTACGGGCAACATCGGCCCGGCACCTTCGCGCCATGAACATGATGCGGGCCGCCCTGAACCCTTTTGCCGTGATGGTGGTGGCGATCGCCCCGCCGGCGCTGGCACAGACCGACGACCTGGCCGCGGCGCTCGCCCTGCCGGTCGCCAGCCAGATGGCCGGGGCGCGTGACGTGCCGCGCTTCGCCTGGGTGGAGAACCGCGCCGGCGTGCGCAACCTGTGGGTGGCGGATGCGGGGCAGCGGGCCCGGCAGGTCACCCGCCATGCCGGGGACGACGGCATGATGCTCTACGATACGGCGCTCAGCCCCGACGGCCGGCGCCTGGCATATGTGCGCGGTGGGGACGACGAGTTCCCCGACGGCAGGATCCCCAATACCGCCTCGGCCGCGTTCACGCCGGGGCAGCAGGTGTTCGTCGTTGAAGACGGTGGAGATCCCACACCGATCGGAGACGGACACCTGCCCGTTTTCTCGCCCGACGGGCAGCGCATCGCCTTCACCCGGCGCGGCGAGCTGTGGCTGTGGCAGGCGGGCAAGGCCGCGCGGATCGCCGCGGTTCCGGGCGAGGTCAGCGACCTGAAATGGACGCCCGACGGCAAAAGGCTGCTCTTCGTCGACAATCGCAACGACCACGCCTTCGTCGCGCTGCTCGACGCGGACGACGGCCGGCTGACCTATATGGAGCCGGCGCTCGGCTATTCGGTGGAGCCGGCGCTTTCGCCCGGCGGGGATCAGGTCGCCTATATCCAGTATCTCGATCCGCCGGCAGGCGCGGCGCGGGACGGCGGCCCCTATTGGTCGATCCGGGTGGCCGATGCCGCGACGGGCAAGGCCCGCACGCTGTGGACCGCGCCGCAGGGCATGGGCGGCCGCTATTACGGCACGCGCCAGCACAATCTGTGGTGGAGCAAGGGCGGCCAGCTGCTCTTCCCCTGGGAGCGAAGCGGCTTCCTGCACGTCTATGCGATCGACGCGGCCAGGGGCGGCGTGCCCCGGGCGCTGACCGCCGGCGGGTTCGAGGTCGAGACCTTCGTGCTCGGTGCCGACGACATGGTCACCTTCGCGGCCAATGCCGACGAGGCGGATCGGCGGCATTTCTGGCAGGTGCCGGCAAGCGGCGGGGCGGCGAAGCGCGTGACCGACGGCAAGGGCAGCGAGAGCCTGCCCGTCTTCGCGGGCGGGCTGCTGGCGGGGATCGCCGCCGATACGCGCCATCCGGCCCATCCGGTGCTGGCGAAGGGGCTGGCGCCGCTGGGCGAAGTGGCCGAGCTGAAGGGCGCGGTGGCGCCTGAGCCGGTGACCTATCGGGCCGAGGACGGCGTGACCGTCCATGGCCAGCTGTTTCGCGGCCAGGGCAAGGGCCCGCGCCCGGCGCTGATCTTCGTCCATGGCGGGCCGCGGCGCCAGATGCTGCTCGGCTTCCACCACGCCCAATATTATTCGAACGCCTATGTGATGAACCAGGCGCTGGCGGCGCGGGGCTATACGGTGCTCTCGGTCAATTATCGCAGCGGCACCGGCTATGGACAGGCGTTCCGCGATGCGCCGGGGATCGCGCGCGACGGCGCCTCCGAATATCGCGACGTGCTCGCCGGCGGGCGCTGGCTCGCGGCGCAGAAGGACGTGGCGTCCGACCGGATCGGCATCTGGGGCGGCAGCTGGGGCGGCTATCTGACCGCGCTGGCGCTGGCGCGGAACAGCGACCTGTTCAAGGCGGGCGCGGACTTCCACGGCGTCCACACCATGCTGCGCAACGTCGAGAACAACCTGTCGCCCGAGCAGCAGGCGGCCGCGCGGCAGAAGCAGTGGGACAGCTCGCCGATGGGCGCGATCGGCACCTGGCGCTCGCCGGTGCTGCTCGTGCACGGGGATGACGACCGGAACGTCGATTTCGGCCAGTCGCTGCTGCTCGCCCGCGAGCTGGCGGCGCGGCGCATCCCGCACGAAGAGCTGGTGTTCCCCAACGAGCGCCACGAATTCTTCCGCTATGCCGACTGGCTCACTGCCTATCGCCGCACCATTTCCTTCTTCGACGAGCATCTGAAATGAGGTGGCTGATGGCAGCGGCGGCACTGGCCGGGGCGAATGGGGCGCAGGCGCAGGAGCAGGAACGCGCGACGCTGATCCATGGCGCGCGCGTGTTCGAGGGCACCGGCAAGCCGGCGAAGATCGCCGACGTGCTGATCGAAGGCGGCAAGGTCAGCCGGGTGGGCAAGAAGCTGCGCGTGCCCGAGGGGACGCAAGTGATCGACGCGACCGGGCTCACGCTGATTCCCGGCCTGCACGACCTGCACATCCACACGCGGCGCGAGGCGTTCACCGACGTCGCGTCGCTCCACCGCTTCTATCTGCCCTATCTGCGCGCCGGCGTGACCAGCGTGAACGAATTCTCGGTCTCCACGGAGATGATGCCCGGCATCCGCGCGCTCCAGGCGGACACCCCGCACCTCACCCTCGCGGTGCGGCTCGGCGTGCCCGACGGGCACGGCACCGAGAGCCAGTTCACCAACGCGATCACGCTCCAGGTCACCACCCCGGCCGAGGCACACGCCGCCATGGCCAAGGCGCTGCCCTACAAGCCCGACATGGTGAAGGTGTTCAACGACGGCTGGCGCTACGGCGACCCCAACCGTCCCGACCGTCCGAGCATGGACGAGCCGACCCTCGCCGCGATCGTCGCCGATGCGCACAGGGCGGGGATCAAGGTGATGACGCACACGGTGACGCTGGAGGGCGCCAAGAGCGCCGCGCGCGCCGGGGTGGATTCGGTGGCGCACGGCGTTGGCGACGCGCTGGTCGACGACGAGCTGATCGGCCTGATGCGGAAGCACCACATGGCCTATGTCGCCACGCTGGCGACCTATGAGCCGCTCGAGACGCGCGTGCTGGCCCCCGAGGAGCTGGCGATGCTCACCCCCGAACAGCGCGAGCGCGAGACCGCACGGCTGGCCAAGGGCGAGGCGATCGCGCCCTATGACAGCAAGCGCTGGCAGATCATGCGCGACAATATCCGCCGGCTGAAGGCGGCCGGAATCCGCATCGGCGTGGGCACCGACACGGGCATCGAGGGCGTCTATCCCGGCTTCGGCGCACTGCGCGAGATGCGTATCCTGAACGAGCTGGGCTTCACTCCGGCCGAAGCGATCGAGGCCGGCTCGCGGGTGAGCGCCGACATCATGGGGCGCGGGAAGACCGAAGGCACGATCCGCAAGGGCATGCGCGCCGACCTGGTGCTGACCGGCGGGGCGCCGGACCTGACCTTCCTGGATCTCTACTCGGTCAAGCGGGTTTGGGTGGCGGGGAAAGAAGTGTCGCTCGACTGACTCCCCTCCCTGAAAGGGAGGGGAATTACGCTAAGCCCGGTCCGCCGCGCGGTAGACTTCCTCGTCCAGCTCGCCTTCCCAGCGCGCCACCAGGGTCGCCACGGTGAGATTGGCCGAGGCGCTCGGCACCGTCCGCGTCATGTCGAGCAGCCGGTCGAAGGGCAGCACGAAGCCGACCACCAGCGCGGTCTGCTCCGGCGAGACGCCCACGGCGCTCAGCACCGCCGCGAGCATGAACAGCGAGGCCGATGGCACCGGCGCCGTGCCGAACGCGGCGAGCGCGCCGGTGAACAGCACCGTCGCATAGACGGTGGGCGTCAGGTGCACGCCAAAGGCCTGCAGCGCGAACATCGAGAGCAGCCCGACATACATCGCCGTGCCGTCCTTGCCGATGCTGGCGCCGAGCGGCAGCACGGTGGAGAAGACCGAGCGGCCGATGCCCAGATTCTGCTCGGAGACACGCATCGCCACCGGCAGCGTCGCGCCGCTCGAGGCCGTGGAGAAGGCCACCGCCAGCGCGTCGACGATGCCGCGGAAAAAGGGCAGCAGCGGCAATCGCGCGACGAAGCGCAGGAGCAGGCTGTGCACCACCAGCATCTGGATCAGCGAGCCGAGCACCACCGCCAGCGCCAGCCAGCCGACATGGACGAACACTGCCGCCCCGTTCGCCGCGACGGCATTGGCGATCAGCGCGAACACGCCGAACGGCGTCGCCTCCATCACCAGGCCGACGACGCGCAGCAGCACCGCCGAAGTCGATTGCAGCAGGTTGGCGAAGGGCTTGCCCGCCTCTCCCGCCACCACCGTGCCGCAGCCGATCAGGATCGAAGTGAAGATCAGCGCCAGCATGTCGCCCTTGGCCAGCGCATCGAAGATGTTGGTCGGGATGATGTTGATCAGCTGCTCATAGGGCGTGACCGGCTTGCCGAGCACATGCGCTTCGGCCGTGCCGAGCGGCGCACCGATGCCGGGCTGCACGATCGCCGCGACCAGCATGCCGACCGAGACGGCGATGAAAGTGGTCAGCGCGAACATGCCGACCGTGCGCCCGCCGAGGCTCCCGAGCCGCTTGGGATCGGCAAGCGTGGTGATGCCCGAGGCGATGGTGACCAGCACGATCGGCGCGACGAGCATGCGGATCGCGCGGACGAACAGGTCGCCGACGAACTGCACCCAGGGCGCGCCCTGCGGCACCAGCAGCGCGAAGACGACGCCGAGGACGAGGAAGGCGAGCACGCGCTTCCACAGGGCGATGCCGAACCACCAGCCCATCAGTTGCAGGTCCCGGGGGTGGGTTTGTGCGCCAGCGCGCGGCCGGCGGCCTTGCCGGTCATCGCCCCCTTGTCGACCGCGAGCACGCCGTTGACCAGCACGGTCCGCACCCCCGCCGCCAGCAGCGCCGGCTGCTCATAGGTGGCGCGCGAGGCATAGGTGCGCGGATCGAACACCACGATATCGGCGAAGGCGCCGGCACGCAGATGGCCGCGGCCCTCCAGCCCGAACGTATCGGCGGTCAGCGCCGAACTTCGCTCGATGAACTGGCGCAGGGTGATCACATGATCGGTCTTGACGTATTTGTCGTACTTGCGGGCGAAGGAGCCATAGACGCGCGGATGGCCGCCCGAGGCATCGGACCCGGTCATCACCCAGGGCTGCTGCATGAAGGCGGCGATATCGGCCTCGCTCTGGTTGAACGAGACGGTGCCGGGATCGCCGATGCGGATCACGGCGATCGCGGCGTCGACCGGCGACAGGTTCATCTCCTTCGCGACCGCATCGAGATAGCGGTTCCGGTATTTGCCCTCGACGATCAGCAGCTTGCCCGCCCCGCCGCGCTTGCGGAGATTCTCGACCATGCCGGCGTGCATCTTCTCGGTCAGCGAGGGATCGTCGAAGCGCTTGAGCAGCGCCGGGCGGCCCCCGTCCTGCGCCCAAAGCGGGACGAGCGAGGCGACCAGGCTCGTGCCCGAGGCGGACCAGGGATATTGGTTGGCGGTGACCTTCTCGCCGCGAGCGCGGGCGGCGTCGATCTTGGCGATGATCGCCGGCGCCTGCCCCTGCACGTCGACGCCCAGTGCCTTGATGTGGCTGATATGCGCGGGCAGCCTGCCCTCGCGACCGATGCGGATCGCCTCGTCGATCGCGGCGGCCAGGCCCACGGTATAGCTGCTCTCGTCGCGGATATGGCTGTCATAGCTGCCGCCGCGCTTGCCCGCTTCCTTGGCGAGCTCGATCACTTCCTCGGTCTTGGCGAAGCTCTGGGGGGCATAGAACAGGCCCGTGGAGAGGCCGAGCGCGCCCTGACACATCGCGCCGGCGACCAGGCCCTTCATCCGCGCCAGCTCGGCGGGCGTGGGATCGCGGGCATCCTCGCCCACCACCATCTCGCGCACCGCGCCGAAGCCGACCCAGGCGGCATAGTTGATACCCACCGGCCGAGCCTCCGCGCTGCCGAGGACCTTGGCCAGATCCGGGCTGCCGCCGCCGTCATTGCCGATGAACGCAGTGGTGACGCCCTGCATCAGAAAGGCGGGGATCAGGCGCTTCCTCGGATCCGCCGATGCGAGATCGTCGCCCATATGCGTGTGCGGATCGATGAAGCCGGGGGCGACGATCATCCCCTTCGCGTCGATCACGCGCGCGGCGAGCAGGTTCGCACGCGCCCCCACCGCGACGATGCGATCGCCCTTGACCGCGACATCGCCGACAAAGGGCGCGTCCGAGCCGGTATAGATCGTGCCGCCGCGGATCAGCAGATCGACCTTTTGCGGCGGATGCGGCGCGGCGGCGCCCAATGCGATGGCGGCAATCCCCAGCAGCAGCGCGACCTTCATGGCGTTCCCCAAAATCCCGGAAGTGGTGGATGAAGCGTCCCGCCCCGATCCTCGACCCCACCGGGGCGATCCTTGGCGAGCCAGATCGGACCGTCAAGATCGACGAAATCCGACATGCGGGCAAGGTGCAGCGCCGCCGCGACCGACAAGGAGGAGCTGACCATGCAACCGGTCATCAGGCCAAGGCCGCGCGCGCGGGCGGCCTTGGCCAGGCGCAACCCCTCGGTCAGGCCGCCGGCCTTGTCGAGCTTGACGTTCACCACCTGGTAGCGACGCGCGACCTGCTCGAGATCCTCGCGGGCGTGGAGGGACTCGTCGGCGGCGATCGGAACGAGCGGGCGGAAGGTCTCGAGGCATGCGTCGATCTCGGCCGGCACGGGCTGTTCGAGCAAGTCCACCTTCAGCGCCGCCAGCACCGGCTGCATCGCCTCGACCAGCCGGGCGTCCCAGCTCTCGTTGGGATCGACGATCAGCCGGGCATCGGGCGCGGCGGCGCGGACGGCACGGATCTGCGCATCGGGCAGGCGGCCATCGACCTTCACCTTGAGCAGCGGCGCATGCGCGAGGCGGCGGGCGGCGCAGCCCATCATCATCGGCGTGTCGATCACGATGGTGCGTGCGCTGGCGACCGGCTCGGGCTCCGGGGCGCCGAGCAGCGCGGCGACGCTCCTCCCGGCCGCGCGGGCCTCCAGGTCCCAGAGCGCGCAGTCGACCGCGTTGCGGGCGGCACCGGCCGGGAGGAGCGCCAGCAGCGCCTCGCGCCCCGCGCCCGCCTCGATCGCCGGGCGGACGCTCTCGATCGCCGCGAGCGCATTCTCGACGCTCTCGCCATGGCGGGCATGGGGCACACCCTCCCCTTTCCCTTCCAGCTCCCCGGCGCGGATCGAGACCGTGACCATATCGGCCTCGGTCTTCACTCCGCGCGCGATGCGGAAGGGCCTGGTCAGCGCGAAGCGGTCGTGGCGGGCCGTGAGGGTTCGGTGCATAGCAACTCGTCGATGATCGCCTCGACCCCGAAGGCGATTGGATCGGTACAGGGCAGGCCGAGATCCGCCTCGATCTGCCGGCAAAGCGCGCGCGCCGCTTCCGCTTCCATGCGGGAAGTGTTGAGGCACACCCCGACCGCGCGCACGTCCGGGCTGGTCAGGCGCGCGACCTGGAGATTGGCCTCCAGGCATTCCCGCAGGTTCGGCAGCGCCCGGCCCGGCAAGCCGCGCATATGGCCGCGGCTGGGATCGTGGCAGAGCACGATCGCCTCGGGCTGGGCGCCGTGGAGCAGGCCGGTCGAGACGCCCGCGAAACTCGGATGAAAGAGCGAGCCCTGGCCCTCGATCAGGTCCCAGCCGCCATCGGTGCGCTCGGGCGCGAGCATCTCGATGCCGCCCGAGATGAAATCGGCGACGACCGCGTCGATCGGCACGCCGGCGCCGGCGATCAGGATACCGGTCTGGCCGGTGGCCCGGAAATCGGCCTTCTCCCCGCGCGCCTTGAGCGCATCGGCGAGCGCGATCGTGGTGTACATCTTGCCGACCGAGCAATCGGTGCCGACCGTCAGCAGGCGGCGGCCGGCCCGGGCATATCCGGTGCCCACCCGCAGGTCCGCCGGGGGATCGCGCACGTCGAACAGCTGCAGGCCCTTCTCCTTGGCGAGCGCCGCCAGCTCGGGCACGTCGCGCAGCCGCTGGTGGAGGCCGGCGGCGATGTTCATCCCCGCATCGAGCGCCGCCACCGCGTCGCGCACCAGGTCGCCGCCCAGCGTGCCGCCCGAATTGGCGATGCCGAGGACGAGCGTCTTCGCGCCCGCCGCCGCGCCTTCCGCGATGGTCATGCGCGGCAGGCCGAGCGTGAGCGGACTGTCGTCGTGACGGAACTCGCCCACGCAATCGCCACGCCGGAATTCGGCCAGGCCGCGCGAGGTCTTGATGCCCACGAAATCGGTGCTGTGACCGAGGTAGAGGAGGTAAGGTGCCGGTATCATTGGGTGATAACGCTATCCCGCCCGCATCGGGCACCGCGCATAGCGAGTGCGCGCCTCGGCATAGCCAGCCGTTATGGCGTATCGATCACCTTGGCGAGCGCCTTGAGGAAATCGGTGGCGAGCGCGGTGGGCGGCCGGTTGAGCAGGAACATGGCGTGCACGTCGAAGGTGAGCTGCGGCTTGAGCGGCCGCATCGCCAGGCCGGGCACGAGCGAGGCCTGGGCGGTGAAGCTGTCGACGACCGTCATGCCCACGCCCTGCGCGACCAGCGCGGTGGCGATGTAGAAGGTGCGGGCCGAGATCACTTCGTCGAGATCGAGCTCGAGCCGCGCGCATTCCTGGCTGAACAACTGGCCGATCGGGCCGCTGTTGGCGAGGCTGATGAACGGGCGGCCGCGCAGCCGCTCCAGCTCGATACGCGGCGGCGCGTCGGGCATGTCCTCCTCGCGATAGAGCACCACCAGCTCGCCTTCGCCCAGCCAGCGATGGCCGATCGGCGCGGCATGGGGCACTTCATAGGCGATCGCGACATCGGTCTCGCGCTCGTAGAGCTTGCGGAGCAGATCGTCGTGATGGACGGTCTGGAGATCGAAGCGGACGCCCTCATGCCCCCGCATGAAGCGCGCGACGGCGGTGGGCAGCGCGTTGAGGGCCAGCGACGGCAGCGCCGAGACGCGCAGCATGCCGCCGGCGCCGCGCTTGAGGTTCCGCCCCGCCTCGCGCAGCGCATAGACGCGGTCCTGGATCTCTGAGACTTCGGTGAACAGCGTGTGCGCGTCCTCGGTGGGGACGAGGCGGCCATTGGTGCGGTGGAAGAGCTGGAAGCCGAGCAGGCTCTCGGCATGGCGCAGCATCTTGGAAACCGAGGGCTGCGACACGTTGAGCGCACGCGCGGCGCCGCTGACCGAGCCGTTCACATAGACGGCGTGGAAGATTTCGATGTGCCGCAGGTTCATCCGGCCAGCCTATCGAACTGCGCGAAAGGGGGAAAGGCCCCGGTTCGGTGTGATTGTCCCGCCCATCTTCGTCATCCCCCCGGCGTGAACTCCGCGACCAGGTCGTAACGATCCCCCGGGAAGGTCTGGCGGACGAACGTCACCGCCCTGCCCGTGCGCCAGGTCCAGCGCTCGACCTGGAGGCAGGCCGCATGGGCATCGAGCTTCAATTTCCTGGCCAGCGGGCCGCCGGCGGAGACGGCACGGATGCGGTGGCGCGCATCGGTCCAGGGGACATGGTGGAGCAGCCACGAGCCGGGCGCCTCGGTCTCGAACGTGTCGGCGCGGGGCACCGGCACGGTATCGAGCGCGATCAGCCGGCGCTCGAGCGCAAAGGGCTGTTCCCCGGCGAAGTGCACGCCCTCGATCAGCAGCGCGGGCGCCGGGATGCCGGAGACTTCGATGTCGGGATCGCGATTGACCACCCGGCAAGTGTCGAGCGCCCAGCCATAGGCCTCGCCCCGCGCCGCGATCAGCTGGGCGAGATCGGGCACCGCCAGCACCGCGGCATGGACCTGGGGATGCGCGACGAAGGAGCCGGCCTTGCGACGCCGCTCGATCAGCCCGGCATGGACGAGCCGCTCCAGCGCCTTGCTGACCGTCGCGCGGGCGCAGCCATAATGCGCGACCAGCTCATGCTCGAAGGGGATGCGGTCGCCCGGCCGCAATTCCCCCGAGCGGATGCGCGCCTCGATGTCCGAGCGGATGCGTTCCTGCAGCGTCACCCGAGCAGGCGCTCCAGGGTTTTCCGATAATGAATAGCGATAGCCTCGCTCTCCCGGTGCCTTCCGCCCACGACCTGCAGCGTGCCGGCACGCCAGACGCAGTCGATCGCGCCGGCACGGCCAGTGAAGATCCAGCGATCGAGAAGCGTGTCGGCCGAAGCGCCGGCAAAGCCTGGATGGTCCATGTTCAGGCTCACGATATCGGCGGGCGCGCCGGGCGCAATCCCCGTTTCGACACCGAGCGCCTGCCCCGCGCCTCGGAGCGCCGCGCCGAACAGCGTCTCGCCGACCGAGGCGCCTTCGGGCGACAGGATCGCGCGGCGCCGGAGCGCCAGACGCTGCGAATATTCGATCGCGCGGAGTTCGTAGGCAGCGTCGATCTGGATGTTGGAGTCGGTGCCCGTGGCGATCTTCCCGCCGGCCGCGAGATAGCGCTCGGCGGGGAAGATGCCGTCGCCGAGATTGGCCTCGGTGACCGGGCAAAGACCGGCCACTGCGCCCGAGGCGGCGAGACGGTCGGTCTCGGTTTCGGTGAGATGGGTGGCGTGGATCAGCGTCCAGCGCCGGCCGATGTCCAGATTGTCGAGCAGCCACTCCACCGGCCGCGCACCGCTCCAGGCGAGGCAGGCCTCGACTTCCTTCGTCTGTTCGGCGGCATGGATGTGGAGCGGGCCGGTGGTCAGCGCGGTGACCGCCAGCAGTTCCTCCGGCGTGACCGCGCGCAGCGAATGCGGTGCGACACCGAGCACCGCGTCGGCGGGCAGCTTGGCGCGGCTCGCCTCGACCAGCGTCGCGAAGCCGTCGATATCCGAGAGGAAGCGCCGCTGGCCGGGCTTGGCGGGCAGTCCGCCGAAATCGCTGTGCGCATAGAAGACGGGGAGCAGGGTCAGGCCGATGCCGGTCTGCCCGGCCGCGGCGACGATCGCCCCGGCGGTCTCGGCGGGATCGGCATAGCGCGCGCCATCCACGTCGTTGTGGAGATAGTGGAACTCGCCGACGCGCGTGTAGCCGGTCTCCAGCATCTCGGCATAGGCGAGGGCGGTGATCGCGGTGATATCCTCGGGCGTGAGCCGGTCGAGGAACCGGTACATGATCTCGCGCCAGCTCCAGAAATCGTCGTCGGGCCGGCCGCGACGCTCGCTGAGCCCGGCCATGCCGCGCTGGAAGCCATGGCTATGGACATTGCCGAGGCCCGGAACCGCAGCGCGGTGGCGCCCGGCACCGGGCGCCGGATCGGTGCCCATCAGCACCTGCGCAATGCGCCCCTCGGCGATGCGCACGGTGACACGCTCGGCCCAGCCGGTGGGGAGCAGTGCGGTTTCGAACCAGAGATCCATCCAGGCCTTCCCATTCCCGTCATTCCCGCCCCATTGCCGTCATCCCGGCGGAAGCCGGGATCTCAGGCGATTGCGGGGCAAGAGCCGCGCGAGATCCCGGCTTCCGCCGGGATGACGAACAAAGTGTGCGACGGGCCTTTCATTATGTCTAGACATAATCAACCAGGCAGGCAAGGATGCGCGCATGGACCGACTCTGGACCAATGCACGGATCGCGACGATGGCGGCCCCCGGGATGGGCGTCGTCGAGCATGGCGCCGTGGCGGCGAAGGACGGCCGGATCGCCTGGGTGGGCCGGGCCGGCGAGGCGCCCGCGGCCGCCGAGACGGTCGATTGCGCGGGCCGCTGGATCACCCCCGGGCTGATCGATTGCCACACGCATCTGGTCCATGGCGGCGACCGCGCCCATGAGTTCGAGCTGCGCCTGCAAGGCGCGAGCTATGCGGAGATCGCGCGGGCCGGCGGCGGGATCGTCTCGACGATGCGCGCCACCCGGGCGGCCGGCGAGGCCGAGCTGGTGGCGAGCGCGCTGCCCCGGCTCGACGCGCTGATCGCCGAAGGGGCGACCACGGTCGAGGTCAAGTCCGGCTATGGCCTGTCGCTCGAGGACGAGCTGAAGATGCTGCGCGCGGCCAGGGCGCTGGGCCGCGCGCGCAAGGTCCGGATCGCGGCCACCTTCCTCGGCGCCCATGCCCTGCCGCCCGAATATGCCGATAACCGCGCCGGCTATGTCGATCTCGTCTGCGAGACGATGATCCCGGCCGTGGCCAAGGCCGGGCTGGCGGACGCGGTGGACGCCTTTTGCGAGGATATCGGCTTCACGCCCGACGAGACCAGGCGAGTCTTCGAAGCCGCCCGGGCGCATGGGCTGCGCGTGAAGCTCCATGCCGAGCAGCTCTCCAACCAGCATGGCGCGGCACTCGCCGCTTCCCATGGCGCGCTGTCCGCGGACCATCTCGAATATCTCGACGATGCCGGGATCGCGGCAATGGCCGGGGCGGGCACGGTGGCCACGCTCCTGCCCGGCGCCTATTATTTCGTCCGCGAGACCAGATTGCCGCCGGTCCAGGCGCTGCGCGACGCGGGCGTACCGATCGCGCTTGCCACCGATTGCAACCCAGGCACCTCGCCGCTCACCAGCCTGTTGCTGGTGATGAACATGGCCGCGACGCTGTTCCGCCTCACCGTGGAGGAATGCCTGGCCGGCGTGACCCGCGAGGCGGCGCGGGCGCTGGGCCTCGATCACGAAATCGGCACCATCGAACCCGGCAAGTCCTGCGACCTCGCGATCTGGGACGTCGAGCGGCCGGCCGAGCTTGTCTACCGCATGGGGCTGAACCCGCTCCATGCCCGCATCTGGAAGGGCGAATGACCGAAATCCTGCTGATCCCCGGCGCGGTGCCGCTGGCCGAATGGCGCGCGATCTGGCGCGGCGCGGTGCCGAAGCTCGATCCCGCCGCCGCTCCGCGCATCGCCGAGAGCGCGGCAGCGGTGGCGCGCATCCTGGCGCGGGGCGAGCCCGTCTACGGCATCAACACCGGCTTCGGGAAGCTCGCCAGCGTGCGGATCGAGGCCGAGGACCTGGCGACGCTCCAGCGCAACATCGTGCTCAGCCATGCCGCCGGGATCGGCGCCCCCTCGCCCGCCGCGATCGTCCGGCTGATGATGGCGCTCAAGCTCGCCAGCCTCGCCCAGGGCGCGTCGGGCGTGCAGCCGGCAACGGTGGCGCTGCTCGAGGCGATGCTGGCCCGGGGGCTGGCGCCGGTGGTGCCGAGCCAGGGATCGGTGGGCGCGAGCGGCGACCTCGCCCCGCTCTCCCACATGGCGGCGACGATGATCGGCGTCGGCTCGATCGAGGTCGATGGCCGCGTGCTGCCGGCCGTGCAGGCGCTGGCCGAGGCCGGCCTCGCGCCCGTCACCCTCGGCCCCAAGGAAGGGCTCGCCCTGCTCAACGGCACGCAATTCTCCGCCGCCAACGCCCTTGCCGGGCTGTTCGAGACCGAGACGCTGTTCCAGGCCGCCCTCGTCACCGGCGCGCTTTCGACCGAGGCGGCCAAGGGCACCGACGCGCCGTTCGACCCGCGCATCCACCAGCTGCGCCGCCACCCCGGCCAGATCGCGGTGGGCGAGACGCTGCGCACCCTCATGCAGGGCTCCGCGATCCGCGCCTCGCACCGCGACAATGATCCGCGCGTGCAGGACCCCTATTGCCTGCGCTGCCAGCCCCAGGTGATGGGCGCGGTGCTCGATCTGCTGCGCCAGGCGGGGACGACGCTGGAGACCGAGGCGAACGGCGTCTCCGACAACCCGCTGATCTTCCCGGATACCGACGAGGCGCTGTCCGGCGGCAATTTCCACGCCGAGCCGGTCGCCTTCGCGGCGGACATGATCGCGCTGGCAATCTGCGAGATCGGTTCGATCGCCGAGCGCCGGATCGCGATGCTGGTCGATCCGGCCCTTTCCAACCTGCCGGCCTTCCTCACTCCCCGACCGGGGCTAAATTCCGGGTTCATGATCCCCCAGGTGACCGCCGCCGCGCTCGTCTCCGAGAACAAGCAGCGCGCCATGCCGGCCAGTGTCGATTCGATCCCGACCTCGGCGAACCAGGAGGACCATGTCTCGATGGCCGCGCACGGCGCCCGCCGCCTGCTCGACATGGCGGCGAACTGCGCCGGCGTAATCGGCATCGAGCTGCTTGCCGCCGCGCAGGGCTGCGACTTCCATGGCGGGCTCACTTCGTCGGAGGCACTGGAGCGCGTTCGCGCCCGGCTGCGGCGCGACGTGCCGACGCTCGACCATGACCGGCATTTCCACCCCGATATCGAAACTGCGACCACGCTGGTCCGCGCCGGTGCGGTAGCCGAGGCGGCGGCGATCACGCTGCCGGGGATCGCATGAGCTGGCTGGAGGTCCATCACGGCGAGGCGCCGCTGATCGTCGCCTTTCCACATACCGGAACGGACATCCTCGACGATCTCGAGCGCCATCTCTCTTCAAGCTGGCTGGCGCGCAAGGACGCGGACTGGTGGATCGACCGGCTCTACGATTTTGCCGCCGATCTTGGCGCGACGACGATTCGCACGTCGATCTCCCGCACCATGATCGACGTGAACCGCGATCCTTCCGGCGCCTCGCTCTATCCGGGCCAGGCGACGACCGGGCTGTGCCCGACCACCACGTTCGATGATGAGCCTCTCTACCGAGGCCCTGTCCCGAGTGCGGAGGAGATCGCCTGGCGGCGAGAGCATTTCTTCGAGCCGTACCATGCCGCAATCGAAGCCGAGATCGCTCGCCTCCGTGCAATCCATCCGAAAGTCGTCGTCTACGACGCTCATTCGATCCGCAGCCATGTCCCCCGTCTGTTCGATGGCGAACTGCCCCAGTTCAACATCGGCACCAATGGCGGCACCACCTGCGCGCCCGCGCTCACCCGAGCAGTCGAGGCCGCCTGCGCCGCCACGCCGTGGAGCCAGGTAACCGACGGCCGCTTTCGCGGGGGCTGGACCACACGCCATTATGGCCGGCCCGAACAAGGCGTCCACGCCATCCAGATGGAGCTGGCCTGCCGCGGCTATATCGACGAACCCGCGACGTTCGACGAGGGCCGTTGGCCCACCCCCTATGACGAGACCCGCGCCGCGCCGATGCGCGACGCGCTCGCCCAGATCCTCACCGCCTGCCTCAATTTCGCCGGAGCCCCGGAATGACTCGCCTCGACAACAGCCGCATCATCAAGCCCGCCACCGGCACGGAGCGCACCGCCAAGAGCTGGCTCACCGAAGCGCCGCTGCGCATGCTGATGAACAACCTGCACCCCGATGTCGCCGAGCGGCCCGAGGAGCTGGTCGTCTATGGCGGCATCGGCCGCGCGGCGCGCGACTGGGAAAGCTATGACAGGATCGTCGCCGCGCTGCGCGACCTCGAAGCCGACGAGACGCTGCTGATCCAGTCGGGCAAGCCCGTCGGCGTGTTCCGCACGCACGAGAACGCACCGCGCGTCCTCCTCGCCAATTCGAACCTCGTGCCGCACTGGGCGACCTGGGAGCATTTCAACGCGCTCGATCGCAAGGGCCTGGCGATGTACGGCCAGATGACTGCCGGCTCCTGGATCTATATCGGCACCCAGGGCATCGTGCAGGGCACCTACGAGACCTTCGCCGAGATGGGCCGCCAGCATTATGGCGGCGACCTGAAGGGCCGCTGGCTGCTCACCGCCGGCCTGGGCGGCATGGGCGGGGCGCAGCCGCTGGCGGCGGTGATGGCGGGCGCCTCGTGCCTCGCCATCGAATGCCAGCCGAGCCGGATCGAGATGCGCCTGCGCACCGGCTATCTCGATCGCGCCGCCGAGACGATCGACGAAGCGCTCGAGATCATCCGCGCCGCCGACAAGCCGGTCTCGGTCGGCCTGCTCGGCAATGCGGCCGAGCTGCTGCCCGAAATGTTCGCACGCGGCATCCGCCCGGACCTGCTGACCGACCAGACCTCGGCGCATGACCCGGTCAACGGATATCTGCCGGTGGGATGGTCCGTCGCCGAATGGATCGAGCGGCGCGAGCGCGACCCGGAGGGGACGGCCAGGGCGGCAAAGGCGTCGATGGCGCAGCATGTCCGCGCGATGCTCGACTTCCACGCGGCGGGCGTGCCGACCGTCGATTACGGCAACAACATCCGCCAGGTCGCGCTCGACGAGGGCGTGGCCGATGCCTTCGCCTTTCCCGGCTTCGTCCCCGCCTATATCCGGCCGCTCTTCTGCCGGGGGATCGGGCCGTTCCGCTGGGCCGCGCTGTCGGGCGATCCGGAGGACATCGCCCGCACCGACGCCAAGGTGAAGGAGCTGCTGCCCGACGACGCGCATCTCCACAACTGGCTCGACATGGCCGCCGAGCGCATCCACTTCCAGGGCCTGCCCGCGCGAATCTGCTGGGTGGGCCTGGGCGACCGGCACCGGCTGGGCCTCGCCTTCAACGCGATGGTGGCGTCGGGCGAGCTCAAGGCGCCGATCGTGATCGGGCGCGACCATCTCGACAGCGGATCGGTCGCCAGCCCCAATCGCGAGACCGAGGCGATGCGCGACGGATCGGACGCGGTTTCCGACTGGCCGCTACTCAACGCGCTGCTCAACACCGCGAGCGGCGCGACCTGGGTATCGCTGCATCACGGCGGCGGCGTCGGCATGGGCTATTCGCAGCATGCCGGCATGGTGATCGTCGCCGACGGCACGCCGGACGCGGCGAAGCGGCTCGAGCGCGTGCTGTGGAACGATCCCGCCACCGGCGTGATGCGGCATGCCGATGCGGGCTATGACATCGCGATCGATTGCGCGCGGGAAAAGGGGCTGGACCTGCCGGGGATATTGTAAGGGCGACAACCCTATCTCCCCTCCCTTCCGGGGAGGGGAGTTTCGGCTCAAATCTCCACGAACCTTCCCGCCTCGCGGTCCTTCACGACCTTGCCGGCCTCGAACACGGTGCCGTTCATGGTGATGTAGACGCCCGGCTTCGCGACCTGGACGGTGGCAAAGGCCATGCCGAGGTTGAAGGTGGCATCGCTCTCGGCGAAGCGCGCCGGGGCGAGCGCGCCGACCAGCACGATCGTCTTGCCCGCGATGCCGGTCAGCGCCTTGGCGGTCTCGGTCATCGTGTCGGTGCCGTGCGTGATCACGATGCGCTCCGCATCCGAGGCGGCGGCGCGCGATGCGATCAGGGTGCGATCGGCATCGTCCATCTCCAGGCTGTCCTTGCGCATCACCTCCTCGACTTCGAAGGGGTGCAGCACGCGGCCCAGTTCGAGCAGCCGCGTCACCATGGTGCCGACGATCGTGTATTTGCTCGAAGCGTCGAAATATTGCTTGTCGATCGTGCCGCCGGTGGTGAGCACGAGGATAGGCTGGGTGCTGGTCATGCGCGGCCCTTACGCCGGTTCGGGCACCGGGAAAAGCGCTCCCCAACGTCATCCCGGCAAAAGCCGGGATCTCAGGCGATGGCGCGGGACAACAGCCGCACGAGATCCCGGCTTTCGCCGGGATGACGAATGGGGGCGGGATGATGAGGTTCGCCTTGGACAATATGCCCGCCCCGCGCCACCCACTACGGACGTGACATGCCGCCCCGAAGCGCGTAGCCCGGTCGATCATGGGGGCATGGCGCGTCTTCCTGAAGGAACATCGCCGGCTGGCGCTGTGGCTGATCGCCGTGGCGCTGGCGGTGAAGGCGCTCGTTCCCCAGGGATATATGCTCGCGGACACCGGCGGGAAGACGCTCACCATGGCGATCTGCGACGGCAGCGGCCCCGCGACGATGACCATCGACGTACCGATGGCGCCCGATCACGCCAAGGCGCCGGACGGCGCCAAGCAGGATGGCGGCTGCGCCTATTCCTCGCTCGGCCATGCCATGACGGGCGGCGCCGATCCGGTGGTGCTGCTCGCCGCGATCGCCTTCCTGCTCGCGCTGGGCTTCGCACCCGCCGCGCAGCCCAGGATCCGGCGCCGGGCCTTCGCCCAGCCGCCCGCACAGGGACCCCCTGCCCTCACCTGAACCCGTCGACTTTCCTCGTTCAGGTGATTTCCCATGTCTTCCCATCGTCGCGCGCGCCTTTGCGCGCTGCCGCTCCTGTGCATCGCCGTTCCCGCCCTGGCGCAGGAAGCGGAGAATGATTCCTCCATCCTCGTCGTCGGCCAGAAGGGCGCGCCGATCACCATCGACCCGCGCGGACTCTCGGTGAGCCTGGGCGACGCGCAATTCGCCGGCGTCAACGCCCAGAATGTCGAGGACCTGATGAAATACGCGCCCGATTTCTTCGTGCGCAAACGCTATGCCGGCGATTCCAACGGCGTGCCGGGCTTTCGCGGCACCCATTCGACCCAGAGCGCCCGCACGCTGGTGATGGTCGACGGGTTCGTGGTGTCGAACTTCCTCGGCAACTCGTTCGGCTTCGCACCGAAATGGGGCGTGGTCGGCCCGGGCGAGGTCGAGCAGTTCGACATCGTCTACGGCCCCTACTCGGCGCGCTATTCGGGCAATTCCATGGGCGGGATCGTCAACATCACCACGCGCTCGCCCCAGCGGACCGAGGCCTTCGCCACGGTTCAGGGCCTGGCCGAGCCCTATGACCAGTACGGCACCCATGCGACCTATCGCGGCTGGTCGGGCGAGGCGGGCCTGGGCTGGCGGCAGCGGGACGGGCCCTGGTCGGCGCGGATCTCCGGGCGACACTTCCGCAACGATGGCCAGCCGATGAGCTGGTATGGGCTCATACCGGCGGCGGACGCGCCGGGCACGGCAGTGACCGGCGCGGTGATCGATCCGGGCCAGGCCATCCCCAATGCACCGGGAAGCGCGGGCAATCCCATCTTCGCCGCGCAGAGCCCGGCGGCGACGACGCAGGACCAGGCCAAGCTGCGGATCGGCTATGACGGCGCTTCGGGCATCACCGGCGAGATGCTGTTCGCCTATTGGCACAATCTCGATGCCCAATATGCGCCCGACTGCTATCTGCGCGACGCTGCGGGCAACAAGGTCTGCGAAGGGCGCGTGACCACGCTCGGGCGGACCTGGACAGCGGCAGGCGCGCGCTGGTCGCGGGCGGTGCGGGACGAGTTCCTGGCGGGCGGCAGGATCGCGGCGCCGATCGGGGCCGGGGTGACGGCGAGGCTCAACCTCTCGACCTATCAGATCGCGCGATCCGACGGGTTCACCTCGGCAAGCTGGGCGGCGGGCGCCGCCGACGGCGCCGGCCTGCTGGCCCGTCAGGGGCCCACCGGCTGGTACACGGCCGAGCTGTCGCTGGACGGCAAGGCCGGCGCGCTCGACCTCGCCGCTGGGGCGAGCGCCAATCTCTACCGGACCGACCTGACCAACTACACGCTGCCGCGATGGCGCACCGACGGCGGCCGCGCCTTCTCGACCCGCACCTTCGGCAGGACGCGGCTCCTCGCCGGCTGGGCCGAGGCGCGGCTGCGCGCCGAGGCGCTGGTGCTCACGCTGGGCGCGCGCCTGGAAAGCTGGCGAGCGTTCGACGGCGGGCTCGGGCGGATCGGCACTTCCGGCCAGCCCGTGACCAACGATTATGCAGCGCGCAGCGACACGGCGTTCGATCCGAAAGTCTCGATCGAATGGCATGGCGGGGCGACCAGCGTGCAGCTCAGCCTCGCCGAAGCGACCCGCTTCCCGACGGTGGGCGAGCTGTTCCAGGGCAGCCTGAACGGCGACGGAAGCTTCAACCGCGACAGCTTCGATCCGAACCTGAAGCCCGAGCGCTCGCGCGACGCCAATCTGGTGGTGGCACATGATTTCGGACGGCTGAAGCTCACCGGATCGGCCTTCTGGCAGCGGGTGGAGGACACGATCTTCGCGTTCGCGGGATTCAACCAGAACGGCGTGACCACTTCCAGCTTCAAGAATATCGACCTGACCCGGCAATATGGCCTGGAGCTGATCGCCGAGGCGCGCGATGTCGGCCTGCGCGGGCTCGACATCGACGCCAATGCCGCCTGGATCGATTCGAAGACGATACGCAACGCCAGCGCACCGGCGGCGGAGGGCGTGCAGTTCCCGCGCATCCCGCGCTGGCGGCTCAACGCGAATGTCCGGTATCAGGTGACGCCGCGGCTGCTCGCCTCGCTCGGCCTGCGCTATGCGACGCGGCCCAATACCGATCTGTTCGGGCTGCAGCGCGGCGACACCTTCGGCTATACTTCGGAGCTGTTCGCGCTCGATGCGAAAGTGAACTGGAAGATGACGGACAGGTTCCGGCTGAGCGCGGGCGTGGACAACATCACCAATGATCGCGCCTGGGTCTATCATCCCTATCCGCAGCGCAGCTTCCTGGTCGAAGCGGGGTGGACGCTGTGAGCGCGCCCGCCCCGGCCCGGCACGAACGCTGGTTCCGCGCGGTGTGGCGCTGGCATTTCTATGCCGGCATCTTCTGCGTGCCCTTCATCCTTTGGCTCTCGGTGACGGGCGGCATCTATCTGTTCAAGCCGCAGATCGAGGGCTGGCTCTATGCGCCCTATACGCATGTCGCGCAGCCGGGCGTGCCGCTGCTGGCGCCGGAAAGGATCGTCGCGGCGGGAACGCGCGCGGTGCCGGGATCGGTGCTGCACCGATATGTGCTGCCCGAATCCCCGGACGACGCGGTGCAGCTGCTCGTCGGCACCGGTGCCGAGGAGACGCGGGTCTGGGTGCATCCGCAGACCGGGCGGGTGCTGAAGGCAGTGCCCGAAGAGGCACGGTTCATGCGCGTGATCTTCCGCCTGCACGGCGAGCTGCTGGCGGGCGACCGGGGATCGGCGCTGGTCGAGATCGCCGCCTGCTGGACGATCGTGATGATCCTCACCGGCCTGTTCCTGTGGTGGCCGCGCGGGCGCAAGGGCAAGGGGCCGGGCGGGATCCTGTGGCCCCGGCTCGGCGCCGGCAAGCGCGTCTTCTGGCGCGACATGCACGCGGTGACGGGGCTGTGGGTGTCGGTCGGCGCGGTGTTCCTGATCGCATCGGGCCTGCCCTGGGCGAAGAACTGGGGCGACTATCTCAAGCAGGTGCGCGTGGTGACCGGCACGGCGGCGGGGCGGCAGGACTGGTCGGCCGGTTCGGCGGCGGACGCGGCGGCGCGCGCCGAGCTCGACAAGGGCGCGCGCGCGATGCTGGACGAGCATGCCGGGCATCACGGGATGACAATGGTGCATGTGGCACCCACGGGCCCCGCGCTCGACCGGGTGGTGGGCAGGGCGATGACGCTCGGGCTCGCCGCGCCGGCCGAAGTGAGCCCGCCGACGCGCCCGGGCGGGCGCTGGCTCGCCCGGTCGCAGGCCGAGGACCGGACCCGGCGCGTCTCGGTCGAGATCGGCGAGGACGGCGTAGTGATCGGATCGCAGGGCTTCGGCGACCGGCACTGGATCGACCGGGCAGTGGGCTTCGGCGTCGCGGTGCACGAGGGAGCGTGGCTGGGGCTGCTCAATCAGCTGGCCAATCTGACGATATTGACCGGACTGGTGACGCTGGCGGTGTCGAGCCTGGTGCTGTGGTGGCGCCGGCGGTCGCCGGGCCGGCTGGGCGCACCGGCGGCGAAGGATCCGCTGCGGCACAGCTGGGCGCTCGTCGGCCTGACCGTGCTGCTCGGGCTGCTGATGCCGCTGTTCGGGATCACGCTGGCGATCGCGGCAGCTTTCGAACTGGGCGCGCGGCGCATGGCACCGGGGCTGGCGCGCTGGCTGGGGCTGCGCGCGCCTGTCGAAAATGTAACCTGACGGCCACCGCCCCGATACCGGCGGGAGTGCATTTCCCGTCTCACGGTCACCGAGAACGACCAGAGAGGAGTAAGGAAATGCCCCATCGCCGCACCACGATCGCGCTTCTGGCCATCGCCACGCTCGTGAGCGGATCGGCGGCCTGGTCGACCGCGGACGCCCGCCTCGTCGCGCACGCACCGGTGGCGGCCGCGCACGGGCGCTGACCACGACAGTTTCGGCATCGCTCACTCTCCCTGTTCGGGGCGATGCCAGCGGGTGCGGGTTTCCTCTTTTGCCTGCACCCGCAACACCTGAACGGCCGGCGCGCATCCCCTCCCGCGCCGGCCGTTTTGTTTTGGCCAATGGCGCACATGACAGTAAGTTAATCTGCAAGGCAGGTCCGGGAAGGGCGGGCAAGGCTATCCCGAACGGGCAGGCCATCTCCGCGTTCATGGCCGGCAAACCGCGGCGCCCGGCCCTCCTGCACTCCTCGGGCCGGGCGTCGCACCCAGACATTGCAACCAGGGCACACAGACGATGGAACGTCCGATCTTCTTCGATGCGAGCGGCAAGCGGAACCGCTGGACGATGCGGGCCTTCTTCGCGCTGCTGCTGGTGATCGTGCTCGCTGCCGGTGCCTTCGCGATGACCGTGGTGCGCGTGCCCACGCCGGGGCCGCTGGCCGTGGCGCTCGAGCATCCCCAGCCGCGCTCGCTGAAGCAGCAAGCCAACCGGCTGCGCCACAGCTTCGCTTCCTGGCTGCCCCAGGGACCGGCCAAGGCCTCGGCCGCGCCGCTCGCGGTGGGCTTCTACGTGCCCTGGGACGATGCCAGCGGCGCCTCGCTGCGCCGCCATATCAACGAGCTGGATTGGGTCGTCCCCTCGCTCTACACCGTCACCGGGCCGCAGCACCGCATCGCGACGGCGCCCGACACCGAGTTCGACCCGATCCTCGCCTCGGCCACCCGCCGGCCCAAGGTGCTGCCGATGGTGCAGAACGCCACCGGCGACAATTGGGACAGCGTCGGCGCCGCCGCGCTGCTGCGCAATCCCAAGACGCGCGCCGCCTTTCTCGACGATCTGCAGCGCACCCTGGCGGCGCGCAAGGCGGACGGCGTGGTGTTCGACTTCGAGGAGCTGCCCACCGCCTCGCAGCGCGACTATCTGGCGCTGCTGCGCGAGGCGCGTGCCCGCTTCGCCGCGGCGAAGCTGAGCATCGCGGTCACCGTGCCCGCGCAGGACGACGACTGGAACATGAAGGCCTATGCCGCTGCGGCCGACCATGTGATCCTGATGAACTATGACGAGCATGCCCCGGCCACCGCCGCGGGCCCGATCGCCAGCCAGGCCTGGTTCGTCCGCCAGATGAACGCGGCGCTGACCCAGATGCCCGCCGACAAGCTGATCGTCGGCATCGCCAACTATGG
This sequence comes from Sphingomonas sp. NPDC092440, assembly GCF_044754985.1. Lineage (NCBI taxonomy): Bacteria > Pseudomonadati > Pseudomonadota > Alphaproteobacteria > Sphingomonadales > Sphingomonadaceae > Sphingomonas > Sphingomonas sp. NPDC092440. The sequence goes on from NZ_JBIVQA010000019.1 coordinate 65,573, forward strand.
CTATAACTGGACGGCGCCGGGCAAGGCGGACCCGATCTCGATCGAAGAGGCCTGGCTGATCGCGCACGACAGCGAAGCCACCGTCACCTTCGACAAGGCGAGCGGCAACCAGAGCTTCGCCTATGAGGAGAACGGCACCGAGCACACCGTGTGGATGGCCGACGCCACCACCGCCTGGAACCAGCTGCGCGCCGCCAACATCAAGGGCGTGGCCGGCGTCGCGCTGTGGCGCCTCGGTTCGGAAGATTCCAATTTCTGGGCGGCGCTGGGCGCGGCCCATTCGGGCAAGATCCCCGATCTGCGCCGGATCGAGGCCGTCGGCGATGTCGATGTGGAGGGCTCGGGCGAAATCCTGCGCATCACCAGCACGCCAAGCGTGGGCGCGCGCACGATCGTCCAGAATCCGCAAGGGCTGATCGTCGACGAGATCTTCCAGTCGCTGCCGACCCCCTATGTCGTCACCCGCACCGGCTATATGCCGGGCAAGGTCGCGCTGACCTTCGACGACGGCCCCGATGCCGACTGGACGCCGAAGATCCTCGACGTGCTCAAACAGAAGCAGGTGACCGGCACCTTCTTCATGATCGGCGAGAATGCGATGGCCGAGCCGTTCCTCGTCCGCCGCGTGGTCGACGAAGGGCATGAGATCGGCAGCCACACCTTCACCCACCCCAACCTCGCGCTGGCCTCGACGCGCGGCACGCGGATCGAGCTCAACGCCACGCAGCGGCTGATCGAGGCCTATACCGGCCGCTCGGTCCGCCTGTTCCGCGCGCCCTATTTCGGCGACGCCGAGCCGACCACCGCCGATGAGCTGATCCCCGCGCTCACCGCGCAGCGCGCCGGCTATACCAATGTCGGCCTGCACGTGGATCCGAACGACTGGCAGCGCCCGGGCGTCGATGCGATCGTCGACACCACGCTGCGCGAAGTGGAAGCGGGCAACGCCGAGCAATCGGGCCAGATCATCCTGCTCCACGACGGCGGCGGCGACCGTTCGCAGACGCTGGCGGCGCTGCCGCGGATCATCGACGGGCTGCGGGCCAAGGGCTATCAGTTCGTTCCCGTCTCGCAGCTCGCCGGCCTCACCCGCGACCAGGTAATGCCCGAGGTGCAGGAGGGCGACCTGGCCGCGGTGCGGATGGACGTGGGCATCTTCCTCGTCGCGGCGACGCTCGGCTTCATGCTGAAATGGTCTTTCTTCCTGGCGATCGCGCTCGGCATCGCCCGCGCCCTCGTCCTTGCCGGGCTGGCAGTGAACGGCAATCGCCGGAAGAACCGGCCGGCGGCGCCGGCGATCGCGCCCGATCGCTTCGTCTCGGTACTGATCCCCGCCTATAACGAGGCAAAGGTGATCGAGGCCTCGGTCCGCCGCGCGCTCGCCAGCGAGCAGGTGAATGTCGAGGTGATCGTGCTCGACGACGGATCGCAGGACGGCACCAGCGACCTGGTCCGCACCGCCTTTGCCGGCGAGCCGCGGGTCAAGCTGCTGACGCTGGAGAATGGCGGCAAGGCGCGCGCGCTCAATCACGGGCTGGCGCTGGCCAGGGGCGACATCGTCATCGCGCTCGATGCCGACACCCAGTTCGAGCCGCTGACCATCGCGCGCCTCGCCCGCTGGTTCGAGGACCCCGAGATCGGCGCCATCGCCGGCAACGCCAAGGTGGGCAACCGCATCAATCTGGTCACCCGCTGGCAGGCGGTGGAATATGTCACCTCGCAGAATCTCGAGCGGCGGGCGCTGGCCAGTCTCGACGCGATCATGGTGGTGCCGGGCGCGGTCGGCGCGTGGCGCAAGGCCGCGCTCGACGATGTGGGCGGCTATCCGGTCGACACCCTGGCCGAGGACCAGGACCTGACCATCGCGATCCAGCGCAAGGGCTGGCGCGTGGGCTATGACATCGACGCCGTCGCCTGGACCGAGGCACCCGAGAGCTTCCGCGCGCTCGCCAGGCAGCGCTTCCGCTGGGCGTTCGGCACGCTCCAATGCCTGTGGAAGCATCGCGCGATCCTGCGCACCCGCAAGCCGGCGGGCCTGGCCCTGGTCGGCATTCCCCAGGCCTGGGTGTTCCAGATCGCCTTCGCGCTGATCTCGCCGCTGATCGACCTGGCGCTGATCGCCTCGATCATCGGCACCGCGGTCCGGGTCTGGCAGCATGGCTGGGCGCAGACCGAGAGCGACGTGCTGCGCATGGGCATCTACTGGTTCTCGTTCATGGCGATCGACTTCCTGTGCGGCTGGGTCGCCTATCGCATGGAGAAGCGCGAGAAACGCTATCCGGGGCTGCTGCTGCTCGCCCAGCGCTTCGTCTATCGCCAGCTGATGTACTGGGTGGTGATCCGCGCCGTCGCCAATGCGCTGCGCGGCCCCTGGGTCGGCTGGGGCAAGCTGGAGCGCAGCGGCCGGGTGGAGGCGCAGGCGACGCCGGAGGCGCAACCTGCGCAGGAAACGCGGGCCGCGGGGGAGACGCAGGCAACCGCCGCATGAGGAAGCCGCCCGAGGAAAGACCCAGCCAATATGTGCTGGACGAGCGCGCGTGCCGGATGATCTGCCCGATCGCGGCGGCCATGGTCGGCGTGTGCCTGACGGCGATCGGCATCCTGCGCGTGGTGATCGCGGTCAGGCGCGCCAACACGCTCGCCGACGACCTGCTGGCGCTGGACGCGGTGCTGTTCCTGATCGCGACGCTCACTTCCTATTTCGCGCTGCGGACGGTGACGACGAAGCGGATGCACGATCTCGAGCGCGTCGCCGACGTGACCTTCATCGCGGCGATGCTGCTGATGACCGTGGCCGCGCTGGTGATGACCTATGCGCTGGCGGTCTAGGATCAAGACCCGATCATTCTTTCGTCATCCCCACCTTCGCGAGGATGACGCTGGAGAATAGGAGTCTCCAACCCGAGCTTCCGATCCCGCGCACATGGAAGGAAGGAAGGAAGGAAGCGGCGTCAGAAGCGGATCGCCGCGCGAAGCCCGGGCGCATTGTCCTCCAGCGCGAGGCTGCCCTGGTGGAGCCGAGCCACAGCCTCGACCAGCGACAGCCCCAGGCCCGAGCCAGTGACGTGGCGAGCAGGATCCAGGCGACCGAAGCGGCTCAGCGCCTCGGCGCGGCGTTCGGCGGGGATGCCGGGGCCGTCATCGGCCACCGAGAGCGCGATGCCGCCCGCCTCATGCGCGGCACGAATGACGATGCGGTGGCCGCCCTCGGCATATTTGGTGGCGTTCTCGATCAGATTGCCGAGTGCCTGGCCCATCAGTTCGCGATGGAGCGGCGCGTGCAGGCCGGGCTCGGCCTCGACCGCGATCTCGAAGCCGCGATCCTCGGCGAGCGGGCCATAGACTTCGGCAAGATCCTCGAGCAGCGCGGCGATGTCGGTATCGACGAAGCGGTCGCGCCCGATCCCCGCCTCGGCCCGGCTGATCAGCAACGCGGTGGAGAGCATGCCGAGCAGAGTCTCCGCCTCGCCCGACACGCGCTCCAGCGCCGCGAGCGCAGTCTCGTCCTCGGTCTCGATGATCGCCCGCTCAAGCGTGACCTTGATCCGGGTGACCGGCGATTTGAGATCGTGCGCCAGCCCGTCGGTCATCATGCGCAGCTGCGAGACCAGCGCCTCGATGCGATCGAGCATCCCGTTGACCGCTTCACCGAGCGCATCGAACGCGTCGCCGCTGCCGTCGATCGGGACACGGCGGCCCAGCCTGCCCTCGCCCACGTCGCGCGCGGTGGTAACCACCGCCTGGATCTGATTGGAAAGGACGCGGCCGATCAGCAGGGCGCTGAGCAGCGCGAAGACCACGCCGATCACCAGCGCCGCGGTGATCGCTTCCTCGTTCACGCGCGCCAGGCGCGCGCTCGAGGTGATCACATGGCCGGCGAGGAGCCGCTCGCCATTGGGAAGCGTGGTGGAGGAGACGCCCATCAGCTCGGCCCGGTCGCTGCCGGTGCGATAGAGCTCGATCGCCCGCCAATCGGTCTCGGCCGGGATCACCGTGGGCCAGTCGCCGAGATTGCCGCGGATCGGGTCTTCCTTCGCGGTGGCGAGCAGGATCACCAGCGGGCTGGCATGCGCCTGGGCAAGCCGCGCGTCGATGATCCGCACGAGCGCCGCATCGCCGCCGGCATGCCAGGCCGAGACAAGATCGTCGCGCAGATCGGTTACCAGCGCCTTCTGCTCGGCCGCTAGCGCGCTTTCGCTCGATTGTTGGACGAAGAGCAGGATGCCGCCGGTGACGGTGAGCTGCACCAGGAAGGCGATGATCACGAAGCGCGCGATGACCGAGCGCGCGAGTTGCCCCCAGCGCAGCGTCACGCCGCCGGGCCGAGACGATAGCCGGCGCCGCGGATCGTGTGCAGGATCGGCTCGCCGCCGTCGTCCAGCTTCTTCCGGAGCCGGCTGATATGGACGTCGATCACGTTGGTGCCGGGATCGAAATGATAATCCCACACCCCTTCCAGCAGCATGGTGCGGGTGATCACCTGGTCCGGATGGCGCAGGAAATATTCGAGCAGGCGGAACTCGCGCGGCTGAAGGTCGATCACCTTGCTGCCGCGCTTCACCCGGCGCGATAGCAGGTCCATCTCCAGATCGCCGGAACCGAGCTTGGTCACTGCGGTCTCCGCCGCACCGCGCTTGCGCAGCAACAGGCGGATGCGGGCAAGCAGCTCGGCAAAGGCGAAGGGCTTCACGAGATAGTCGTCGGCGCCGGAGGTGAGGCCGCCGACCCGGTCGTCCGGGGTGCCGAGCGCCGAAAGGATGATCACCGGCGTCTCGATCTTCGCGGCGCGCAAGGCGCCGAGCACAGCCATGCCGTCCATCCCGGGCAGCATGCGATCGAGCACGATCGCGTCGTAGCTGCCGTCGCTGGCGAGGAACAGGCCGTCGCGCCCATTGTCGGCACGGTCGACCGTGAACCCCTCTTCGCTCATTCCCTTGACGATATAGGCAGCGGTGGGCTCGTCATCCTCCACCAGCAGCAGCTTGTGCCCCATTCTCTCCACTCGCGCTTCGCAAGAGCTTGAGATGGCGTAGCTGCTTTTGGTGCACCAAGTCGAGATATACCTGCGGGTGGCGATCGTTGCGGAGATAGCGCCGGGCCTGGTCAAGCGTATCCACCCCGCGCCCGTCGATGGCGACGATCGCGTCGCCCACCTCCATCCCGTCCCTGGCCGCCTCGCTTCCCGAACGCAGGCTGGTCACCACCAGCCCGCGCGCGGTGCTGCCCGGCGTCTCGGCGGTGAAGCCCGGGAACAGGCTGGCGCCGCTCTGTGCGGCGAAGACGCGGTTGATCCCCGATCGCCAGGCCCAGCCCAGGATCACCATGGCGCTGAGCGCGAAGGAAAGGACGAGGATCAGCACGAACCCATCGGTTCCGCGCATCGTGCGACCGGCGGGAGCGGTGCTGTCCTGGATGTCGCGGCTGGTCATTGCGAGCATGGAAATGCCCGTGGCGCCCAGCCAAGTCACGTTAAGCTTTGGTCATGATCCCGTCACGGGAAAGCGAATCGCGTGTATCTATGGAAGCTGGACTTTCAAGGAGATCGCCATGCGCCTTCGCCGCCGCAAGCTCGGCATCGCCCTCGCCGCCCTGGCACTGATCCTGGCCGGTTTCACCGGCTTCCTCGCCTATGTCGGCTATCTGGGCGGCCCGGTCTATTACGACATAGCGCCCACCCGCCCGACCCCGCCCGCGATGAAGGGCCTCGCCGTGGTGCTGGTATCGGGTGACATGGGCTTCAAGATCGGCATGGGGCCGGAAATCGCGAGGCGCTTCGCCGCGGACGGCGTGCCCGTGGTGGGCGTCAGCTCGATGGCCTATTTCCGGCACAAGCGCACGCCTGCCGAGATACAGGCCCTGATCACCGACGCGGCACGGCGCGCACTCGCTTTCGGCCATGCGGACCGGCTGGTGATGATCGGGCAATCCTATGGCGCCGACATGACGCATGTGGGCCTGACCGGCCTGCCCCAGGACCTGCGCGCCAAGGTGAAGCTGGTCGCTCTGGTGGTGCCGACCGACACCGTCTTCTACCAGGTCTCGCCTGCCGAAATGTTCAACTGGATCAAGCCCGACGCGATGGCGCTGTCCACCGGCCGGCAGCTCACCTGGGTGCCGACGCTCTGCGTGCAGGGCGTGGAGGAGAAGAACAGCCTGTGCCCGATGCTGACCCAGCCCAATGTGCGAAGCGTGGCGCTGCCGGGCGGACACATGCTTCACCACGACCCCGATACGCTGTACGATACGCTCAAGCCCGTAGTCGCCGACATTACCAAAAATTAGGATTTCGATCACGCCGCCGACAGGCGCGCAGGGCCAAAGAGCGTCACGAGAGATACCGAGGGAGTTTCGAAATGCGCTTCGGCAAGCTATTGGCCGGCATCGGCGTCGGCGCCATTCTGCTCGGCACGGTACAGGCCTCCGCCCAGGCGCCGGCAGCCGCGACCGGCGTGGTCGGCACCTGGGTCAATCCGCGCGGCAGCGTGAAGGTGCAGACCGGCGCGTGCGGCGACAAGCTGTGCGGCTGGGTGGTCTGGGCCAATGACGAAGCCCAGCGCGACGCGCGCGACAGCGGCGTCCAGAAGCTGATCGGCACCGAGCTGCTCCAGGACTATCATCCCACCGGCAACGGCAAATGGCAGGGCCGGGTCTATGTGCCCGACATGGGCCAGACCTATTACTCGAAGATCGAGCAGCAGGGGCCGAACAGCCTGAAGATCAGCGGATGCATCTTGGGTGGCTGGATCTGCAAGTCGCAGGTCTGGCAGCGCGGCTGAGATCGGCCGCGATGCGCCCCGCCTACAAGACTGCATTGCAGGTCGGCGCCGTCGTCGCGGTCGCCGCGCTCGCCTTCGCGGCGCTGCACGGCCTGCTCCACGAAGTGCACTGGCGCGACGTGCGCCACGCTTTCCGCGCGATCGGCTTGTGGCAGATCGCCGGCGCGCTGGCGCTGACCATCGGCAGCTATGTGATGCTGACGCTGTACGACGTGCTCGCGCTGCGCATCATCGGGCGGCCGCTGCCCTATCGCACCGCCGCGCTGGCCTCGTTCACCAGCTACACGCTCAGCCACAATCTCGGTTTCGCGCTGCTTACCGGCGGATCGGCCCGCTATCGCGTCTATAGCGCGGCGGGGCTCGACACGGCGGATATCGTCAAGGTGGTCGCCACCGCGAGCCTCACCTTCTGGTCGGGCGTGGTGGTGATGGCGGGCGCCGCGCTGGCACTGCACGCGGGCGGGCTGGAACTCGCCGGAGTTACCATCCCGGCCAGCGTGCAGCGCGGGATCGGCATCGCCATCCTGATCGTGACGCTGGGCGTGCTCGCGATGCTGCGCGGACCGGCACGCGAAGTGAAATTGTGGCACTGGCGGCTCCGCTGCCCGAGCCTGCCCCAGGCACTGGCCATGATCGCGACCTCGGCGATCGACCTCGCGCTGGCCAGCGCGGCATTGCTGATCCTGGTTCCCGGCGCCGGGCTGCACGCCTTCCCGGCCTTCTTCCTGGGCTATGCCCTGGCGATCATCGCGGCGCTGGTGACGCATGTGCCGGGCGGCGTCGGCGTGTTCGAGGCGGTCATGCTCGCGGTGCTGCCCGACACCGATCCATCGCACGTCCTGGCCGCGCTGATCCTGTACCGGCTGATCTATTATGTATTCCCCCTGCTCGTCGCGGGCGCGCTGCTCGCCATCCACGAGCGGCGACAACTGCGCAAGCCGCTCGCCGCGATCCGTGCCGTGGGGCTGGCGATGCACGGGCTGGCGCCGACCTTCCTCGCGGCGCTGGTCTTCGTTGGCGGCGTGGTGCTGCTCGTCTCGGGCTCGCTGCCGGCGATCCATGCGCGCCTGCGCGACCTGCACGCCTTCATACCCCTGCCCTTTGTCGAGGCTTCCCACATCGCGGCAAGCCTGGCCGGCACCGCGCTGCTGCTGATCGCGCCGGCGCTTTATCGGCGGCTCGATGCGGCCTTCCACCTCTGCCGCACCTTGCTGCTGGCGGGCGCGCTGTTCTCGCTGGTGAAGGGCGTCGATTATGAGGAGGCGATGATCCTGCTGATCATCGCGGGCCTGCTCCAGCTCTCCCGCACCGCCTTCTACCGCAAGACCGCGCTCACCAGCACGCTGTCGACACGGGCGCTGCTCTCTGTCGCGGTCGCCGTGGCGCTGGCGACCTGGATCGGCTTCTTCGCGTTCAAGAACGTGCCCTATCAGGACGATCTGTGGTGGGAATTCGCCTGGCGCGGCGACGCTTCGCGCTTCCTGCGCGCAAGCTTCGCTGCCGCGGTGGCACTGACCTGCGTCGCGGTGACCCAGTGGTTCGGCTATGCCCAGCCGAAGCGCGAAGAGCATGCGCCGGACACGGAACTGCCCCGCCTGCCGCTCGCCCATGCCAACCGTACCGACGCGCTGCTCGCCTATGCCGGCGACAAGCGCTTCCTGCGTTCGGAAAGCGGCCAGACGCTGTTGATGTACCAGGTGCAGGGGCAAAGCTGGATCGTGATGGGCGACCCGGTGGGCCCCGCCGAGGAATGGGGCGACCTGCTCTGGGAGATTCGCGAGATGGCGGACGCGGCGCAGGGCCGGCTGCTGCTCTATCAGATCTCCACCGATGCGCTGCCGATCGCGATCGACCTCGGCCTGCAACTCGTCAAATATGGCGAGGAAGCGCGCGTGGCGCTGCCCGGCTTCACGATGGAGGGGTCGGAAAAGCGCTCGCTGCGCCATTCGGAGCGCCGCGCAGCACGCGAAGGCGCGAGCTTCGAGATCGTCCCCGCCGCACAGGTGCCGGCGCTGATGGCCGAGCTTCGCACCGTTTCCGACGCCTGGCTGCACGACAAGGGGCAGAGCGAAAAGGCGTTCTCGGTCGGCCGCTTCGATCCTGCCTATCTCTCCCGCTTCGATTGCGCGCTGGTGCGCCAGCATGGGCGGATCGTCGCCTTCGCCAATATCTGGGCGACGGAGAATCGCGAGGAGCTCTCGGTCGATCTGATGCGGCATCTGGCCGAGATGCCCTATGGCACGATGGACTTCCTGTTCGTCCAGCTCATGCAATGGGGCCGCGACCAGGGCTATCGCTGGTTCAACCTCGGCATGGCGCCGCTGTCGGGCATCGAATCGCGCCGCCTCGCGCCGATGTGGGCGCGGATCGGAGCGCTGCTCTATCGCCATGGCGATGCGTTCTACGGTTTCGAGGGGCTGCGAGCCTATAAGGACAAGTTCTCGCCGGTATGGACCGCCCGCTATATTGGCGCGCCTCCAGGACTGGGGCTGGCCCGCGGGATGATCGACCTGCAGACGCTGGTGGGTGGCGGCTCGCGCAGCGCCGCGATGCGGCGGCGGTTGCGGCTGGTGGCTTGAGCCCCTCTCGGTAGGGAAAGCTTAGTACCGGCCCCAGACGAAGCGCGAGGATAGGGCGAAGTTCCAGACGGCGGCGACGGCGATGCCGGCCAGCGCCGCGAAACGCCAGTCGCCATGCTGGACGTTGTGCAGGAACGCCGCCACGCC